>NZ_JALQDB010000022.1:0-75061 GCF_023631465.1 Caballeronia sp. GAWG1-1 | reverse complement strand
ACATGTACCACCCCCACGCTCACATTCGTTCGCTGCCCCCCGAGGGGGCGCATGCCTCTCTTGAGGCGGCTCGGCGAGAGGCATAAACATGTACCACCCCCACGCTCACATTCGTTCGCTGCCCCCCGAGGGGGCGCATGCCTCTCTTGAGGCGGCTCGGCGAGAGGCATGATATGGCCGACATTCAAAACAACCTACCTCCCCAGGCAGTAACACCGCCACCCAGCGGCCGCATGGTCGCGGGCCGCGAGTTCTGGGCGAACTTCTCGCGCAATCGCGGCGCAGTGGTCGCGGGCATCATCGTGCTCGTGCTGATTCTGGTGGCGCTCACCGCGCCCGTGATCGCGCCGCACAGCCCCATCGAGCAATATCGCGAATACGTGAAGATTCCGCCCGCGTGGCTCGAAGGCGGCAACCGCATGTTCCTGCTCGGCACCGATGAAGCCGGCCGCGACATTCTCTCGCGTCTCATGTACGGCGCGCGGCTGTCGTTCTGGATCGGCTTCGTATCGGTCGTGCTCGCGCTCATTCCGGGCGTCGTGCTGGGGCTCATGGCCGCGTTCTTCGGCTGGCTCGATACCCCGATCATGCGCATCATGGATGTGCTCCTCGCGCTGCCTTCGCTCTTGCTCGCGGTCGCCGTGGTCGCGATCATCGGGCCGGGGCTCGTCAACACCATGCTTGCCATCGCCATCGTCGCGCTGCCGGGTTATGTGCGTCTGACGCGCGCATCGGCGCTCGGCGAATTGCAAAAGGAATACGTGACGGCATCGCGCGTCGCGGGTGCGGGCGTCGTGCGGCTGATGTTCTCGCAAGTGCTGCCGAACTGCGCCGCGCCGCTCATCGTGCAGGCGACGCTCGGGTTTTCATCGGCGATTCTGGACGCCGCCGCGCTCGGCTTCCTCGGCTTGGGCGTGCAACCGCCCGCGGCCGAGTGGGGCGCCATGCTGGCTTCGGCGCGCGATTACATCGAAAGCGCATGGTGGATCGTCACGATGCCCGGTCTCTCCATCCTGATCTCGGTGCTCGTCATCAATCTGCTCGGCGACGGTCTGCGCGACGCCCTCGACCCGAAACTGAAACGGATGGGATGACATGAACGATCTACTCACTATCCGTAATCTGCAAGTGACGTTCGGCGGCACACAGGCGGTCGATCGCATCGACCTGTCGGTCAAGCCGGGCGAAGTGGTCGGCGTGGTCGGCGAATCCGGCTCGGGCAAAAGCGTCACGATGATGGCGCTCATGGGCCTGATCGATGCACCCGGCAAGGTCTCGGCCGAACAGGTCACCTTCGATGGGCGCGATTTGCTGAAGGCCTCGGCGCGCGAGCGTCGCAAGATCATCGGCAAGGACATCGCGATGGTGTTTCAGGACGCGCTGACGAGCCTGAACCCGAGCTACACGGTCGGCTATCAGATCAAGGAATCGCTGAGACTGCACGAAGGCCTGCGCGGCGACGCACTCAACAAACGCGCGCTCGAACTGCTGGATCAAGTCGGCATTCCAGATGCGAAAAGCCGCATCGACGCGTTTCCGCATCAGATGTCGGGCGGCATGAATCAGCGCGTGATGATCGCAATGGCGGTCGCCTGCAATCCCAAACTCCTGATCGCCGACGAGCCCACGACCGCGCTCGACGTGACCATTCAGGCGCAGATCATGGAACTGCTCGTGCGCTTGCAAAAGGAACGCGGCATGGCGCTCGTGCTGATTTCGCACGATCTCGCGGTGGTGTCGGAAGTGGCGCAGCGCGTCGCGGTGATGTATGCGGGCGAGATCATCGAAACGAATCACGTCCCTGCCATTTTCAGCGAGCCGCATCATCCGTACACGGAAGCGTTGCTCGCCGCGATTCCGGAACATAGCCGCGGCGCGGATCGTCTGGCGGCGTTGCCGGGCATGGTGCCGGGCCGAGACGACAGACCCAGTGGATGCCTCTTTGCGCCGCGCTGCAAATATGCCGTCGAGGACTGCTGGAAGGGGCGGCCGAATCTGTTCCAGCTCGACCCGAACGACGCGGCCGTGCGCGCGCGTTGCATCAAGCCGTTGAATGTCGAAGTGGTGGTGGAAGGAGGCGCGCGATGAACGCCGTACCGAAGGAAATCAACAAGGACATCGTGCTCGCCGCCGATCAGCTCACGCGGCATTACAGCGTCAAGCGCAGCATGTTCGAACAGGGCACGGTGAAGGCGCTGAACGGCGTGTCGTTCGAGTTGCAGCGCGGGCGCACGCTTGCTGTCGTCGGCGAATCGGGCTGCGGCAAGTCCACGCTCGCGCGTCAGTTGACGATGATCGAAACGCCGACATCGGGCCGTCTTCTGATCGATGGCGAGGACGTGGCGGGCGCGAGCAAGGACAAGATCGCCGCGTTGCGGCAGCGCGTGCAGATGGTGTTTCAGAACCCGTTTGCGTCGCTCAATCCGCGTAAGACCGTCGAGCAGACGCTCGGCGAGCCGCTCGCCATCAACACGAAGCTCAACGCAACCGAACGCGCTCAACGCATTGCGCAGATGATGCGCACCGTCGGCCTGAGACCGGAACACGCGACGCGCTACCCGCACATGTTTTCGGGCGGTCAACGGCAACGCGTGGCGATTGCGCGCGCGATGATTCTCGACCCGCAAATCGTCGTCGCCGATGAACCCGTTTCCGCGCTCGATGTCTCGATCCAGGCGCAGATTCTCAATCTGTTCATGGACCTGCAAGCGCAGTTCGGCACGAGCTACGTGTTCATCTCGCACAACCTGTCGGTGGTCGAGCATATTGCCGATGACGTGATGGTGATGTACTTCGGCGGCGTGGCCGAACTCGGCGACAAGAAAACCATCTTCGCGCGACCGCGTCATCCGTACACGCGCGCCTTGATGTCGGCAACGCCCGCGTTGTTCGAGGAAGATCGCCGCATCAAGATCAAGCTGCAGGGCGAAATGCCTTCGCCGCTCAATCCGCCATCGGGCTGCACGTTTCATCAGCGCTGCCCGTACGCGATCGATCGTTGCAGAACCGAGGAACCGGCGCTGCGCGTCGTCGACGGGCGGCAAGTCTCGTGTCATCGCGCCGAGGAGGTAGGTGACGTGGAGGTTTGAATCGCATCGACGCGCGGTTTGACGCGCGCCAGCTTCGTTCAAAGAAGGCGGCGCGCGGTCAAGCTCCAAGTCGATCGTCTCGAAGCGACAGCGCGTGTCCAGCGGGTCGCGTGAATGTTTTAAGATGTCGCTCGTGCCGTATTCATATGACCAGCCGCGCGCCGCGCGCGTGGCGTCCGCCAGAGCGACAGCCATTGTGCTGTCGTTCGTACTGTTCATGGCAGGCGCGGTCGTTACGCCATCCGGTTTCGCGGTCGTCGGATCGCGTACGCCGGCAGGTGGCACTCCGCAGCCCGCAGGCGGCGCGGACGTAGCGGCGGCACCGGGCGCATCGGCACCCGCGCCGGCCGTGGATCGATCCGATGGCACGACGGCAAGCGGCCCCGTGCGCGCGGCGCCGGCGCGCATGCCGTTCTACGTTGCGACCAAAGGCACGACCACCATCTATTTGCTCGGCACGCTGCATGTCGGTTTCGCGACCGACTATCCGGCCGAACAGCCGTTTCGCCAGTCGATACTGGCTGCGCTTTATGCATCGCCCACACTCGCGCTCGAAATCTCTCCCGACGAACTGCTCGTTTCGCAAGAGGACGTGAATCGCTTCGGCATGTGCCGCAGCGAATGTCTGATCGATTATTTGCCGGATTCGATGTGGCAGGCGGTGCAAGCGCGCATGCGCAACAATCCCGATGCGCTGAAGGAATTGCGGCACACGCGTCCGTGGCTCGCGTCGATGCTGATCGAAACATACGACACGCTCAAGGCCGGTTTTCAGAGCGAGTACGGCACCGAGGCGCAGTTGCAGAATGTCTATCTGCATGTGCGCGGAAAAATCGTCGGGCTCGAAACCTTGAACGAACAGATATCGACGTTCACGCGTCTGACTTCCGCGCAACAGCGCGAGATGCTCGCGCAGGATCTCGTGCAGACGCCAACCGAAAACATCGCCGACGTGAAAGAGCTGCACCGGCTCTGGCGAATCGGCGACGCGGACGCGCTCAAAGCCTGGGACGACGCCAAGGGCAACAAGCTTGCGCGCTCGAAGCCGCTCGCGGATCAGGTGGATAACCGCGTGGTATATGAGCGCAATCGCCGCTTCGTCGCGCGGATGGTGCAACTGGCAGCGCCCGACAAGCCGGTGTTCGTGGCTATCGGGGCGCTGCATCTCGGCGGGTCGCGCGGCGTGCTCGAACTGCTGAGAAAGCGCGGCTTCGTCGTGGTGGCTGGCTGAACGCTTTGCCGATTCAGATGAACATCAGCCAGTTCAGCAAGAAGATGTTCACGATCAGAAGCGACAACGCCGTTGGCACCTGCACCTTGATCACCGCGTTCTTGTCGGGCAACTCCAGCAACGCCGCCGGAACCATGTTGAAGTTCGCGGCCATCGGCGTCATCAGCGTTCCGCAGTAGCCCGAGAACATGCCGATGGCGGCCATCGTTGCCGGATTGCCATGGAACACGCCGACGAGAATCGGTACGCCGACACCGCCCGTCATCACTGGAAACGCGGCGAAGCCGTTGCCCATCACCATCGTGAAAAGCGCCATGCCGACGACATAGACCGTCACCGCGACGAGCCGATAGTCGAGGTTGATGTAGGCCGTCGTCACATGCGCGACCGCCTTGCCGACGCCTGCGTCCGAGAACACGAGTCCGAGCATGCCGAGCATTTGCGGCAGCACGGCGGCCCACGAAAGCGCGTCGATGAGACGGCGCGCCTCGCGCATCGACTGGCCGACGGTATCGCGCGTCATGACGCACGCCACCGCCAGCGCGATCACGCAGCCTATGCCGAAGCCGATCAGCGTCACGTTCTTCAACTCGATCAACGGTTGCCCGCCGAAGACGAGATGGCTCGCGCCGAGCGTCAGGATCACGGTGACGACCGGAATGGTCAGCGCGGGCACGAAGAGCTTGTTGCCGAGCCGCGCGGCGCTCTGCCGGCGCGTTTGCTCCGACAGCATTTTCGGCTTCGCGCTGGTCACGCCGCCGAGTCCGGCGATGAGCGCCATCGCTATCACGAGCACGCCGACGACCGCGGGCGGCAGCCAGTCGCCGATCAGGAACACGAGCGCATACACGAGCCAGAACACGCCCGTCGTCAGGCGGCGCGGATGCGACTTGTCGGTGAGGATCATGCCGGCGACCACCACCAGCACGATGCCGACGAGATAGAAGAGATAGTTGATGGTGAGCGTCATGCTTTCTCTCCCGCGAGATTGCGCGTGAGCGCGCCGAGTTCGCGCGTCAGGCGCCGGTCGAGCAGCCACAGCCGAAAGCCGTGGATGAGGAACGCGCAGATCGCGGTTGGAATGCCCCACACGGCAACATGCATGGGTTCCACGACGATGCCCGCTTCCTTGAGGAACGTGACCATCAGCACGATGGCGCCGAACGCCACGAAGATGTCCTCGCCGAAGAAGAGGCCGACGTTGTCGGTTGCCGCCGAATATGCGCGCAGCTTGTGGCGCACCGCGTCGGAGAGCTTGCCGTAACGCGTTTCGGCGGCGCCTTCGGCCATCGGCGCGAGGAGCGGTCGCACCATTTGCGGATGGCCGCCGAGACCCGTGAGGCCGACCGCCGCCGTCAGTTCGCGCACGAGCAGATAGACGATCAACAGTCGCCCGACCGTCGCCGCGCGAATGCTCGATATCCACGTCTGCGCGCGTTCACGCAAGCCATGCCGTTCGAGCAGGCCGATCACCGCGAGCGGCAGCAAGATGATGAGCGGAATATTGCGCGTCTTCAGAAAGCCGGTGCCGATGGTGGTCAGAATGCGCTCCACGGGAAAGTGCGCCGCGAAGCCGGTGACGATCGCCGCTGCGGCGACCATCAGCATCGGATTGAAGCGCAGCACGAAGCCCACGATGATGACGGCCACGCCGATGAGCGGCCATAAGTTGACTGCGGTTGCCATGAGATCTCCAGACCAGGGGTTAGACATCGCGCCTCGAAGCGGACGCGTAAATAGCGCTTGTTAAAACGCCCCGGCAGGCGGGGCGTTCGATGCATCGGAAAATCGCTTATTCGGCGCGGGCGGCGCGGACATCGACGCCCGCATCGGCGAGCGCGCCGCGAATGCGTCGCGCGAATTCGAGTGCGTGCGCGCCATCGCCATGCAGGCAGATGGTCTGCGCCTTGAGCGGCACCCATTCGCCGGACACGGCCTGCACGCGTTGCTCGCGCACCATCGCGAGCGTTCGGTCGAGCACTTCGGTTTCATCCTCGAGCAGCGCGCCCGGTTCCTTGCGCGGCACGAGCGAGCCATCCGCGCGATAGCCGCGATCCGCGAAGACTTCCTCGATGGCGGCCAAGCCCGCGCGCCGCGCCGCATCGACGAGACCGCTGTTGGCGAGACCGAAGATCAGCAGCGACGGATCGAAGTCATGCACGGCGGAGCAGATGGCATCCGCTATCCCGGGGCTTTTCGCGGCCTGGTTGTAGAGCGCGCCGTGCGGCTTCACATGCGCGATACGTCCGCCTTCCGCCCGCGCAATGGCCGACAGCGCGCCCAGTTGATACAGCACGCCCGCGTAGATTTCCTCGGGCGGCAAGTCCATTTCCTTGCGGCCGAAGTTCTCGGGATCGTTGAAGCTCGGATGCGCGCCGATCGCCACGCCTTTCTGCACCGCCCAGCGCACGCACTCGCGCATCGCGGTGGCGCCGCCCGCATGCCAGCCGCACGCGATGTTCGCGGAGCTGACGAGTTCGAGCAGCGCTTCGTCGGTGCCGCAGCCTTCGCCGAGATCGGCGTTCAGATCGATTTCCATGATGTCGTATCGTTCAAAGTCGTTACGTTGATTTAGCCAGACGCGCGCAGCGTTCCTCGTGCATCGCGATGGCCGTGCCCACCTGACTGACATAGCGCCGCTCTTCGGCGAGCGCATGGCGTGCTTCTTCCAGCGACGTTTCGATGAAGCGCACGCCGCCGTTCAACCGTACTTGCGCGAGCTTCCACAAATCCGCCTTGATGACCGCGCCGATCTTCGGGTAGCCGCCTGTGGATTGCGCGTCGCCCATCAGGACGATGGGCTGGCCGTTCGGCGGCACTTGAATCGTGCCGGGCAAGACCGCGTGCGACAGCAGTTCGATTTTCTCGCCGCGTTCGAGCTCCGTGCCCGCAAGGCGAAAGCCCATGCGGTTGCTGTTTGGCGTGATGGTCCATTCCTCGTTCCAGAAGTCGCGCTGCGCCTTCTCCGTGAAGCTCGCGTATTCCGGACCGCGCAGCACGCGAATCGGCACGGCCCAGTCGACGCCCGGCGCATGTCGGCCGCGCCGCACGGGTTCATCGACGAGCACGAACTTGCACCACGCGGGCGCCTTCACGCCGAAGGCCGGTTCTTCCGGCGAAAACGCGATGCCCTTGTGCGGTTGCGGCACGCCGACAGGCAAACGGTCGCCGTCGGCAAGCGCGCGTCCGCCCAGGCCGCCGAAGCATGCGCCGAGGTCGGTGCTGCGTGAGCCGAGCATCGGCAAGACGTCGATACCGCCCGCAATGCACACGTAGCCGCGCATGCCGCGCTTGGCCGCGCGCAGCGTCAGTTCCTGGCCCGCGCGCACGGGCAGACTCCACCACGAATAAACCGGCTCGTCGTCGAGCGTCGCGCCGAAGTCCGTGCCGGTAATCGCCACGCGCGTCGCGCGCGAGAAGCGCAGCACGGTCGGCCCAAACGTGACTTCAATACCCGCCGCATCCGCCTTGTTGCCGACGATACGATTGCCGATTTCCAGCGACAGCGCATCGAGCGCGCCGCCCGAACTCACGCCGAGATGCCGATAACCGTGGCGCCCGAGATCCTGCACGGACGAGAGCACGCCCGCGCGTTTTACTTCGATCATGCGCGCACCTCCAGCGCCGTGAAGCGCACGCGGTCGCCGGGCTGCATGAGCGTCGGCGGGTTGCGGGCCGGATCGAAAAGCTTGAGGTCGGTGCGGCCGAGCAGATTCCATCCACCGGGCGATACAGCGGGATAGATACCCGTCTGCGCCCCGCCGATGCCGACCGAACCCGCCGGCACTTCGAGGCGCGGTTCCGCGCGGCGCGGCGTGTGCAGCGCGGGATCGAGGCCGCCCATGTAGGCGAAGCCCGGCTGAAAACCGAGAAAGAAGACGACGTATTCGGCTTCGGTGTGACGCTTCACGACTTCATCGACGGAAAGGCCGACGTGCTTGGCGAGCGAACTCAGATCGGGGCCGTCCGCGCCGCCGTAGCGCACCGGAATCTCGATCTCCGCGCCGCCTGTATCCGATGGCGTGGCCGCTTCCCAACCATCTTCGAGTTGCGCCGCGAGGGCTTCGTAATCGGCTTCGAGCGGGTCGAAGACGATGGTCAGGTTGTTCATGCCCGGCACGACTTCGACGACGTGCGGCATGAGCCGCGCGATGTCGGCGAGCGCCCAGATGCGGCGCTGACAATCGAGCGTCGCCGGTGGCGCGGATTCGCACACGAGCGCGTTGTCGCCAAGCGGATGAATACGTGGTTTCGTCATGCCTCTCTGGTCCCTTGCGCGCGCCGTCCATGCGGCCAGCAACGCGTCAGAATGCTACATTGTCAATAAATTATCGACAATTTATCAATAAGCGTTTGTTCGGAGTGTAGTTCGTGACGCAAGGTCGCGGCTGCGCGATATCGTTCGGATACACTCCACGCACTTTTCAACGGTCCTCGCCATGTCGCGTCACCCTACCAAGATCGTCTCGTCCGAGCATCTCGTGTCAGAAGTCAGCGCCGAGTTATCGGAGTTCGAATACGCGCTCATCATGGTGAGCAACGCGTTCAATCGCTGGATGGTGCGTTGCATGTCGGCGGCGGGCGCGAAGGACATGACCGCCGTGGAAGTATCGCTGCTGCATCACGTGAGCCATCGCGATCGCAAGAAAAAGCTCGCCGATATCTGCTTCGTCCTCAATATCGAGGATACCCACGTTGCCACGTATGCACTCAAAAAACTGGTGGCGCGCGGTTACGTTAAAAGCGAGAAGACGGGCAAGGAAGTGTTCTTTTCCGCAACGGCGGCAGGGCGCGAGTTGTGCGGGAAGTATCGTGAAGTGCGGGAGAGCTGTCTCATGTCGACGCTGCGCGAGAGCGGGCTGACAAACGAGCAGATTGGCGACGCCGCGCAACTCATGCGCAACGCATCCGGTCTTTACGATACCGCCGCGCGCGCGGCGACATCGCTTTGAGTCAGTAGACGGCAGCCTCGGTGACGATGGCTCCAAGCGGCAAGTCGTGAGTCCCGCGCGGGAGCGCATCGCATTTGCCCGATTCGTAGGCAATCCCGATAGTCACGGGGCGCTCGCCATTCGGCCAGGCGGCGAGCGTGCGATCGTAGTAGCCGCCGCCGTAACCCAGTCTCAAGCGCTGGAGATCGAAACCGACGCATGGAATCAGCAACAGATCCGGCGTCACGCGGGTTTCCTGCGCAGGCACGGGAATGCGATAACGGCCTTCGTTCATCGGCATTTGCGCATGCCATGCGTGGAAGGCCATCGGCGCCTTGGGCTCGACCACCACGGGCAACGCGGCGACGCGCGTCGCGTCTGCCGCGAGCCAGCGCGTGAGCAAAGCGCGTGCATCGAATTCGCCCGCAACGGGCCAATAAAAGCCGATGCACTTGACCGCATGCTCCGCGAGCAACGCCTCGATGCGTGTCGCGAGCGCCTTGTTTCTTTCGGCTTGCGCGGGATCGTCACGCTGTGCTTCGCGGCTTGCGAGAAGCGTGGAACGCAATGCGCTTTTAGGTTCCGCGCAAACGTTGCGTGCTATGCTTTCAACCGATCTTTGGACCACCTCGCGCTCCAGTAATAACGATGTCAAAACGCCTCGACCGAGTATATCTTGCGGCTGGTACCGCACTTGCCGCAGTGACGCTCGTCGCTTGTGGAACAGCTTCCGCGGTTCGCCCCGACGAAGACTTCTCGCCGTCGTCCGACGACCGCATCTTCATGCAATTGCGCGATGCCGCGCGCGCGAACGATCCGGCCAAAGCCGCCGTTCTTGCCGCGCAAATCCCGAACTATCCGGCGCCGAGTTACGTCGAGTACTTCACGATCAAGCCGCAACTCTTCGATTCGCAAGGCCACGCGCGCATCGACGCGCCCGATGCGCCGGTGCTCTCGTTCCTGCAGCGCAACGACGGCCAGGCCATTGCCGACCGCATGCGCAACGATTATCTCGTCGTGCTCGGCAGCCGTCACGACTGGAAGAACTTCGAGCAGCAATATGCCCGCTTCGTGCTCAACGACGACACGCAGGTCAAGTGCTATGCACTCGAAGCGCGTCTCTCGAAGGGCGAGAACGTCGCGGAAGCGGCGCGCGCGCTGCTCGTCGATCCCAAATGGTACGGCGACGGCTGCGTCGATCTCATCGGCGCACTTGCGGAGTCAGGCCAGTTCACGAGCGACGACATCTGGCAGCAGATTCGCATCGCTTACGAACAGAACTACACGTCGACCGGATTAAATATCGTCGAAGCGCTCGGGCAGGAAAAGCCGAAAGCCTCGCTTCTCGACGACGCGGTCAACAAGCCGCCGCTTTACCTCGCGCGCGGCGTCATGCCGAACACGCCGGCGCACCAACTGACCTTGCTCGCCATCACGCGCATGGCTCGCAACGATCCGGCAATGGCCGCGGCCACGTTCAGTTCGGTCGCGCCGAGTCTCACCGCGCAGGAACGCGCGATCGGCTGGGGCACCATCGGCTATCAGGCGGCGATCAAGCGCATGCCGGCCGCGTCGGACTGGTATCGGCTATCGGCGAACGCGCAGTTGTCGAACCCCGCATATGAATGGCGCACGCGCAGCGCGCTGCTTGCGGGCGACTGGAACATGGTGCGCTGGTCTATCGACCAGATGCCGCCCACCTTGCGCAGCCAGCCTGCGTGGACTTACTGGCACGGCCGCGCGGTCAAGCAAGCGGGCGACGCCGCAACGGCCAATCAGGAATTCCAGTCGATCGCGGACCAATACAATTTCTACGGCCAGCTCGCGCTGGAAGAAACCGGCCAGAAGATCAGCGTCCCGCCGCGCACTACCGTGAGCGATGCCGAAATCGCGCAGATGCAGTCGGTGCCGGGCTTCGCGCTGTCGCAACGTTTCTACTCGCTGAACATGCGGCTCGAAGGCAACCGCGAGTGGAACTGGCCGTTGCGCAGCATGACGGACCGGCAACTCATCGCCGCCGCGCAGTATGCAAAGCGCATCGAACTGTTCGACCGCACGGTGAACACCGCCGACAAGACGAAGACCGAGCACGACTTCACGCTGCGTTATCTGTCGCCGTTCCGCGATATCGTCGAGCGCGATGCGCAAACCACCGGGCTCGATATCGAATGGGCATACGGGCTTATTCGCCAGGAATCGCGCTTCATCATCAACGCGCGTTCGGAAGTAGGCGCGGGCGGTTTGATGCAACTGATGCCTGGCACGGCGCAACTCGTCGCCAAGAAAATCGGCATGGGTCCGGTGTCGCGCGCGCAAATGAACGACATCAACACCAACATTCTGCTCGGCACAAATTACCTGTCGATGATCTACAATCAATTCGATAACTCGCCCGTGCTCGCCACTGCCGGTTACAACGCAGGTCCCGGCCGGCCGAAGCAATGGCGGCAGGATTTGCGCGCGCCTGTCGAGGGCGCGATTTTTGCTGAAACCATTCCGTTCACCGAGACGCGCGATTACGTCAAGAACGTGCTGTCGAACACCGTCTATTACGCGGCACTGTTCGAAGGCCGTCCGCAATCGCTGAAGACGCGGCTGGGATATATCGCGCCGTAGTTCTTTCGCACCGCGCGTCGCGGTTTCGTTGCACGAATAGACGGAACGGGCGCGCGGCTGCCCCTTCCCCGTTCGCATTCGTCAAAGCGCACTCACAAAGCCGCGACTCAAGAGGCGAATATGCGACATCAAAAGGTAGCGCTCATCGGCGGTTCGGGTTTCATCGGAAGTCATCTCGTCAACGCGCTGGTCGATCTCGGCAAGAACGTGCGAATTGCCACGCGGCGCCGTTCCAACGCGGCGCATCTGACGCTTCTTCCCGTCGATGTCATCGAAACCGATATTCACGATCCCGCGCAACTCGCGGCTTTCGTCGCGGAGGCCGACGCGGTGATCAACCTCGTCGGCGTGCTGCAAGGGCGGCGCGGCGAGCCTTATGGGCCTGAGTTCGAGAAAGCGCACGTCGAGTTGCCGCGCAAGATCGCGGCGGCGTGCGCGGCGAAAGGCGTGCGCCGGCTGCTGCACATGAGCGCGATCGGCGCGGATTCGGAAGGTCCGAGCATGTATTTGCGCTCGAAGGGCGACGGCGAAAAGGCGGTGCGCGACTCGGGCCTCGACTGGACCATTTTTCGAAGCTCCGTCGTTTTCGGTCCCGAGGACAATCTGCTGAATCAGTTCGCCTTCCTCGAACGCATGTTCCCGGTGATTCCGCTGGCTTGCGCCGACGCGCAGTTCCAGCCTATTTTCGTCGGCGACGTGGCCAAGGCCATGGTCAACGTGCTGGACCTCGACGCGGCCAACCGCATGGTCTATGAACTCGCGGGGCCGGGCGTCTTCACGCTCGCGGAGCTGGTGCGCTTTGCGGGCGCGACCATCGGCAAGCATTCGCGCATCATCAAGCTGCCCGAGAGCCTTGGCCGCCTTCAGGCGATGACGCTCGAACTCGCGCCCGGTGAACCGCTGATTTCGCGCGACAATCTCGATTCGATGAAAACGCCGAATATTGCGAGCGGCCCGCTTGCGCCCGAACTGGGCATCGGCGAACCGGCGAGCATCGAGGCGATTGCGCCGTTGTATCTGACGGGCGCGTCGAATCGCTCGCGCTTCAATTCTTTTCGCGCCACGGCGCATCGCTGAACATCGATCGCATGAAACTCGTCATTGGTGACAAGAACACGTCTTCCTGGTCCATGCGCCCTTGGGTGCTGATGAAGCACTTCGGCATTCCCTTCGAGGAAACGCTGATCCGTCTCGGTCAGCCCGATACCAAGGCGCGCATTCTCGAAGTGTCGCCATCGGGCAAGGTGCCGTGTCTCGTCACCGACGACGGCGCCTCCGTGTGGGAGTCGCTTGCAATCATGGAGACCCTCGCCGAGCGCTTTTCCGACCACGCGATGTGGCCGCGCGATGCCGCTGCGCGGGCACGTGCGCGCAGCATCAGCGCCGAGATGCACGCGAGTTTCGCTGACTTGCGTCAGTCGATGCCCATGGAAATTCACACGCACGCGCCAGGCAAAGGCGCAAGCGAAGGCGCATTGGCGAATATCGCGCGCATCGAAGCGTTGTGGGCCGATTGCCTGGCGAAGTCGGGCGGGCCGTTTCTGTTCGGCGAGTTCGGTATTGCGGATGCCATGTTCGCGCCGGTCGTCATGCGCTTCAATTCCTACGAGCCGTCGCTTGACCATGAATCGCGTGCCTATGCGCAGCGCGTGACCGCATTGCCCGCGGTCGCGGCGTGGATCGAGGATGCAAAGCAGGAAATCGCGCAATGAACATTTACGCGGTTGGCGGCGCGATCCGCGACGAGTTGCTCGGCGTGCCAGTGGTGGATCGCGATTATGTCGTGGTTGGAGCCACGCCCGAGCAAATGGTGGCGCAAGGCTATAAGCCGGTGGGCAAGGATTTCCCGGTGTTTTTGCATCCGCGGACGCACGAGGAATACGCGCTCGCGCGCACCGAGCGCAAGACGGCGGCGGGGTATCACGGCTTCCAGTTCTACTACTCGCCGGACGTGACGCTCGAAGAGGATTTGACGCGGCGCGATTTGACCATCAATGCAATGGCGCGCGAAGTGAATCCGAATGGCGAACTGACCGGCCCGGTGATCGATCCGTTCAACGGCCGCGCCGATCTCGGGCAGAAACTCTTCCGGCATGTGGGCGATGCGTTCATCGAAGACCCGGTGCGTATTCTTCGTCTCGCTCGTTTCGCGGCGCGCTTCGCCGATTTTTCAGTCGCGCCGGAAACCGAAGCGCTGATGAAGAAAATGGTCGAGGCGGGCGAAGTCGATGCCCTCGTGCCCGAGCGCGTATGGCAGGAAGTCTCGCGCGGTCTAATGGAAAAGAAGCCTTCTCGCATGTTCGAGGTCCTGCGCGGTTGCGGCGCGCTGGCGCGCATTCTCCCCGAAGTGAACGCGCTTTGGGGCGTGCCGCAACGCGCCGACTATCACCCTGAAGTGGACACCGGCGTCCACGTGATGATGGTGGTGGACTACGCGGCGTCGCAGGGGTTTGCGTTGCCGGTGCGCTTCGCCGCGCTCACTCACGATCTCGGCAAGGCGACCACGCCGGACGATATCCTGCCGCGCCATATTGGTCACGAAGGGCGCAGCGTCGATCTCCTGAAGCCGCTTTGCGACCGCTTGCGCGTGCCGAACGAGTGCCGCGATCTGGCGGTACTCGTCGCGCGCGAGCACGGCAACATTCATCGCGTCATGGACGCGGGCGCGGGCGCGCTGGTGCGCCTCTTCGAACGCGCCGACGCGTTGCGCAAACCCGCGCGTTTCGCGGAAGCCCTGCAGGCATGTCTTGCCGATGCGCGCGGTCGGCTCGGTCTGGAACAGCAGCCTTATCCACAGGCTGAACGGCTGCGCGAGGCGCTAGTCGCGGCCCGTTCCGTCGATGCCGGCGCGGTCGCGCAACGCTTCGCCAATCAGCCCGCGGGCATAAAAGACGCCGTGCACGATGCGCGGGTCGAAGCGGTGAAGGCGGTTCTGTAACGGCTAGAGCGCGCGCGCGATCAGCGACAGCAACATCGACAGCAGCAGCGTCGACATGAACGGAAACGAGTATTCGCGTCCAAAGATGCGCAGCGTGAAGTCGCCCGGCAAGCGCCCGACGCCGAGCTTGCGGAGCCACGGCCAGCAAGCCGACAGCACCATCAGCGCGACAAACGTAGTCAGAAGCCAGCGGATCATGGCAATGGCTCAGAGCGTATGGGAACGGTCGCCGGCCGAGAAGGCGTCGAGCGTGCCGGGAATGCCGCGCGAAAACGCGATCACCTTGAAGAGTTCGCCCATCTCTGCTTCCGAAAGCAATTTCTGCACGGCGTTGGCGGCGGGCAAAAAGCGCCGCACGTCGGCCGGATCGAGTTCGTTGAGTACGTCGGTGATACCGGCGTTCATTAAAAAGCGCGCCTGCGATGCGAAGCCCAGCAGATCGGCGCCGGCTTCCGTGCCTGCTTCCGCGATCCCCGTGAATTCGACGTGCGCCGTGATGTCCTGCAAGCCCGGATAGAGAAACGGGTCCGTGTGCGCGCGATGCCGGTAATGACACATCAACGTTCCGGTCGCGCGCTGCGCGTGATAGAACTCGCGGCGCGGAAATCCGTAGTCGATGAAAAACGCCGCGCCGCGCGTGAGCATGGTGCAAACGGTCTTCGTGAAGCCGAGCGCCGCCTCGTGCGTTTCGGTCACGTATTCGGTGAATGGCTCGTCGTTGGCTTCGTCGATGGCGGCATCGATCAATTCGATTTGCTCGTCGATTTCCACGGGATGGTCATCGAAAGCAAAACGGTCGTTCAGCACGACCACGCCGCGCTCGTGCCACGCGCCGAGCTTGCGCACCACGAGCCGCACCGGCATGGCGTCCAGCACTTCGTTGCCGATCACCACGCCTTCGAACGAATCCGGCAATTCATCGAGCCAGATGACCTTGGCGGCGAGCGCGGGCGCCTGCGCTTCGATTGTCTCGCGCTGGCGCGCGCGCAATTCGCCGGAAAGATCGACGATTGCGTAACTATCGAAGGCCACGTCTAGTTCGGCGAGCGCGTTGAGCAAACCCGCCGCGAGCTTGCCCGTGCCCGCGCCGAACTCCATCAGCCGGCGCGTGCCGCTCTGTTCGAGCGCCTGCGCCACGGGCCGCGCGAGCGTCGTCGCGAACAAGGGCGACAATTCGGGCGCGGTGACGAAGTCGCTGCCGTCTTCCGCGCGCCGGCCGAACTTCGTCGCGCCGCCGCTGTAATAGCCGAGTCCGGGCGCGTACAGCGCGAGGTCCATGTAGCGGTCGAATGGCAGCCAGCCGCCCGCCTCGGCGATACGCTCGCGAATCAGCGCGGAAAGTGCGTCGGACTGGGCGAGTGCATCCGCGCCGGGAGCAGGTAAACTGTCGGATTGTCGAGCTTTCGGATTCATCCCAGTATTGTAAATGAGCGCCTCCACGCCGTTATCTTCCGCAAATTCGCCGCTTTCGCCCGCTTCGGCTGCGCGGTCCCGCGTCGTACTCGTGACCGGCGGCGCCAGGCGCATCGGGCGCGGCGTCGCGCTGGAATTCGCTCGCCAGGGCTGGGACGTCGCCGTGCACTACGGCGGCTCTGCGCGTGAAGCGCTCGAAACCGTCGCCGAAATCGAAGCGCTTGGCCGGCGCGCGGCCGCATTGCACGCGGATCTCGGCATCGAAGCGGACGTGGCGCGGCTCGTGCCGGCGTGTGTCGAGGCATTCGGCGCGCTGAATTGCGTGGTGAACTGCGCATCGCGTTTCGACGAAGACACGGCCACCGACTTCGGCTACGCGAAGCTGCTCGAGATGACCGCGATCAACGTCGCCGCGCCGCTCACGCTTGCGCGTCTGTTGCACGAAATCACGCCTGAATCCGCCGCCGATGACGACACGAAACGCGGCGTTGTCATCAACGTGCTCGATCAGAAGCTGTACAACATGAACCCGGATTACCTGTCGTACACGCTCACGAAGGCCGCGCTGGAAAACGCCACTGTCGCGCTCGCGCAGGCGCTGGGGCCGAAGCTGCGCGTCGTCGGCCTCGCGCCGGGACTGACGCTGATTTCCGCCGGGCAGACGCCGGAATCGTTCGCGGCGGCGCATCGCGTGACGCCGCTCAAGCGGGCGTCCACGGTGCGCGACGTCGCGGAGGCCGCGTGCTTTCTGGCGAACGCGCACGGCATGACCGGCACGACGCTCGTGGTCGATGGCGGCCAGCATCTCGTGCCGAGCCCGCGCGACGTGATGTACCTGTTCGGCGCGCCGAAGCTGTAGCCGCGCGCCGCGTATCAACTTTTGGAACGAACCCATGCTTGCCGCACTTTCGCATCCCCGGCTGGCCGATTGCCGGCGGCTTTTTCTGCGCAACTACGAAGTGCGCATCAATATCGGTGTGCATGACTTCGAGAAGCGCGGCGAGCAACGCGTCGTGATCAACGTCGAACTGTTCGTGCCGCTCGCGCTGTCCACGCCCGTCGCGGACAAGCTCGCCGAAGTCGTCGACTACGACTTCATGCGCTCGACCATCGCCGAGCGCGTGAAGCGCGGCCACATCCATCTGCAGGAAACACTCTGCGACGATGTCGCCGCCGCGCTGCTCGCGCATCCGAATGTGCGGGCCGTGGCGGTATCGACAGAAAAACCCGACGTGTATCCCGACTGCGACGCGGTGGGCGTCGAAGTCTTCCGTATCAAAGAGGAACGAGCATGAACGCGCCCGAGACACTGCAAGCGCCCGACGAGCAAAAGCCCGCGCGCGAAGCGCTGACGCGCCGTCAGCAGAAGGAAGCCTACGAGAACAACAAGCTCTTCAAGCGGCTCGCGCGGCAAGTCGGCGAGGCGATCGGCGACTTCAACATGATCGAGGAAGGCGACAAGGTCATGGTGTGTCTGTCCGGCGGCAAGGACAGTTACGCGATGCTCGAAATTCTCATGCGCCTGCGCGAGCGCGCGCCGATCAACTTCGAACTCGTGGCCGTCAATCTGGATCAGAAGCAACCGGGATTTCCGGAGCATGTGCTGCCCGAATATCTGAGCAAGCTCGACATTCCGTTTCATATCGAGAACCAGGATACGTACAGCATCGTCAAGCGGCTGGTGCCGGAAGGCAAGACGACGTGTTCGCTGTGCTCGCGGCTGCGGCGCGGCATTCTGTACCGCGTGGCGGGCGAACTGGGCGCGACCAAGATCGCGCTCGGGCATCATCGCGACGACATTCTGCAGACGCTTTTGCTCAACATGTTCTATGGCGGCAAGCTGAAGAGCATGCCGCCCAAGCTGCAATCGGACGATGGCAAGAACATCGTAATTCGCCCGCTTGCCTACGTGAAGGAAACCGATCTGGAAAAATACGCCGCGTTGCGCGAGTTTCCGATCATCCCGTGCAATCTGTGCGGCAGTCAGCCCAACTTGAAGCGCGCGGAAATGAAGGCGCTGGTGCGCGATTGGGACAAGCGTTTTCCCGGTCGAGTGGACAACATGTTCAACGCGCTGACCAATGTCGTGCCGTCGCATTTGATGGATCACAAGCTCTTTCCGTTTGCCGGATTGCGCGCGACGGGCGAGGCGGACGCAAACGGCGATATTGCCTTCGACGAAGAACCGTGCGCGAGCGAACCGTCCGGGCCGGCAAACGCGATTTCAATCGTGCAGTTCGACGACCTTTGAGCCTTTCCCGACAAGGCGCAGCGTGGCATTTACCGCACTGCGTCAAAAGGCCTGCGTGCTATATTGGCCGCAACCATTCTTCGCAAGAAATCCGTCAATGAACATCGTGATTCTGGCTGCCGGCATGGGCAAGCGCATGCGCTCCGCTCTGCCGAAGGTCCTTCATCCGCTGGCGGGCAAGCCGCTTCTCGCGCATGTCATCGACACGGCGCGCACGCTTTCGCCAACGCGGCTCGTCGTGGTGATCGGTCACGGCGCGGAGAAAGTGCGCGAAGCCGTCGGCGCGCCCGACGTGCAGTTCGCCGTCCAGGACAAGCAACTCGGCACGGGCCACGCGGTGCAACAGGCGCTGCCGCTGCTCGATCCCTCCGTGCCGACGCTCGTGCTCTACGGCGACGTGCCGCTCACGCGCGCAAGCACGTTGCAACGCCTGCTCGATGCTGCCGGCGGCGAACGCTACGGCGTGCTGACGGTAACGGTGGCTGATCCGACCGGCTACGGCCGGATCGTGCGCGATGCCAGCGGTTCCGTGCAGAAAATCGTCGAACAAAAAGATGCGAGCGAGGAAGAGCGGCGGATTGCGGAGATCAACACGGGCATTGTCGTTTCGCCCACGCGCACGCTCGAAGCGTGGCTCGCGTCGCTTAAGAACAACAACGCGCAGGGCGAGTTTTATCTCACCGATGTAGTCGAGCGCGCCATCGAAGCGGGCGTCAAAGTGGTGACGGCGCAGCCCGATGCCGAATGGGAAACGCTCGGCGTGAACAGCAAGATTCAGCTGGCGGAACTGGAGCGCGTGCATCAGCGCAACGTGGCTTACGCGCTGCTCGAAGCGGGCGTGACGCTCGCGGACCCAGCCCGCATCGACGTACGCGGCACGCTCGAATGCGGCGCGGACGTTTTCATCGACGTGAATTGCGTCTTCGAAGGCCGCGTGACGCTGGCGGATAACGTGACCATCGGTCCGAACTGCGTGCTCCGCAATGCCACCATCGGCACAGGCGCGCGCGTGGACGCGTACACGCATATCGAAGGCGGCAAGACCGGCGCGAATGTCGTGCTCGGGCCGTATGCGCGGCTGCGTCCGGGCGCGGTGCTTGGCGACGAAGCGCACGTCGGCAACTTCGTCGAAGTGAAGAACGCGGTGCTAGGCCACGGTTCCAAGGCGAACCACCTGACCTATATCGGCGACGCGGACATCGGCGCGCGGGTAAATGTCGGCGCCGGAACCATCACCTGTAACTACGACGGCGCGAACAAGCATCGCACGATCATCGAAGACGACGTGTTCGTCGGCTCGGATACGCAGCTCGTCGCGCCCGTGCGCGTCGGTCGTGGCGTGACCATCGCGGCGGGCACGACCGTGTGGAAGGATGTCGGCGAAGGCGAACTCGTGCTGAACGAGAAAGTGCAGGTCAGCAAGCCGGGCTACGTTCGCCCGGTCAAGGCGAAGAAGGTCTGAACAACGCGCGCGGACTGCATTGCGGCGCGCGCACGAAACTAAGTCTGAAAGGATCAACGCCATGTGTGGAATTGTCGGCGCGGTTGCGCAACGTAATATCGTCCCGGTGCTCGTCGAAGGCCTGCGACGCCTCGAATATCGCGGCTACGACTCGTGCGGCGTCGCCGTATTGAGCAACGGCGAGCCGCGCCGCGCGCGCAGCGTCGCCCGCGTGGCCGATCTCGACGAACAGGTGAAGCAATCGGGACTCGCCGGCATGACGGCCATTGCGCACACGCGCTGGGCCACGCATGGCGCGCCCGTCACCGACAACGCACACCCCATCTTTTCGCGCGATACCGTGGCGCTCGTGCATAACGGCATCATCGAGAACTACGAGGCGTTGCGCGAGATGCTGCGCGGCAAGGGCTACGAGTTCGTATCGCAGACGGATACCGAAGTCATCGCGCATCTGATTCACAGCATGTATCGCGGTGATCTGTTCCAGACCGTGCGCGAAGCCGTCGCGCAATTGCATGGCGCGTATGCCATCGCGGTCATTCATAAGGATCAGCCGCATACGGTGGTGGGCGCGCGGCAGGGTTCGCCGCTCGTCGTCGGTCTGGGCGATGGCGAGAACTTCCTCGCGTCCGATGCGCTCGCCATTGCGGGCAGCACGGACCGTTTCTCGTTCCTCGAAGAAGGCGATGTCGTCGAACTTTCGCTCGATGGCGTGAAGATTTTCGATCGGGCGGGTCTGCCCGCGAAGCGCGAAGTGCGCGTGGTGACGGCGTACGGCGGCGCCGTGGAGCTTGGGCCGTATCGCCATTTCATGCAAAAGGAAATCTTCGAGCAGCCGCGCGCTATCACCGACACGATTCCGCAAGCCGATCACTTCGACCCGGAGCTATTCGGCGCGACGGCCGGCGAGGTGTTCGCGGAAATCGACAGCGTGCTCATTCTGGCGTGCGGCACGAGTTCGTACGCGGGTTTGACGGCGAAGTACTGGCTCGAATCGATCGCGAAGATTCCGACGCAGGTCGAGATTGCGAGCGAGTATCGGTATCGGGAGTCGGTGCCGAATCCGAAGGCGCTGGTCGTGGTGGTATCCCAATCGGGCGAAACCGCCGACACGCTCGCCGCGCTCAAGCATGCGCAATCGCTCGGCCACAAGCACACGCTCGCGGTCTGCAACGTTGCGACGAGCGCGATGGTGCGACAGACCGAGTTCGCGTTCCTGACGCATGCGGGCACGGAGATTGGCGTGGCGTCGACGAAGGCGTTCACGACGCAGCTCGTCGGCTTGTTCGTGCTGGCGGTGACGCTCGGTAAGCTGCGCGGTTTCGTCGATGCAAAGCAGGAGGCGGCTTATCTCGGTCAGTTGCGTCACTTGCCGGCGGCGTTGAATAGCGTGCTGGCGCTGGAGCCGCAGATCATCGCGTGGTCGGAGGAATTCGCGCGCAAGGAGAATGCGCTTTTCCTCGGGCGCGGGCTGCATTATCCGATCGCGCTGGAAGGCGCGTTGAAGCTCAAGGAGATTTCGTATATCCACGCGGAGGCTTATCCGGCGGGCGAACTGAAGCACGGGCCGCTCGCGCTGGTGACCGAGGCGATGCCGGTCGTGACCGTCGCGCCGAACGATACGCTGCTTGAAAAGCTCAAGTCGAACATGCAGGAAGTGCGGGCGCGCGGCGGTGAGCTTTACGTGTTCGCGGATGCGGATACGCGCATCGTCAGTGAGGCGGGCATTCATGTCATCCGCATGCCCGAGCATTACGGCGCGCTCTCGCCGATTTTGCATGTGGTGCCGCTGCAATTGCTGTCGTATCACACCGCTTGTGCGCGTGGGACGGATGTGGATAAGCCGCGGAACTTGGCGAAGTCGGTGACGGTGGAGTGAAGTTGGGTTGGTGCCGTCGCGAGTTTTGTAAAGCGCCCCTTCGGGGGCGTTTTTGTTGGATGGGCATATCCTGAAACAAGTGGCACCCTTTTTTAAGCGGTAAAACAACGCCGGTAAGCGTCAATTTTTGCATTTAACCGGCAAAAAAATGCGCTTCAACTTAGCAAGCTCAGCTGAGATTTCGGAGGAATCAGGCCAGCGCCTGCGCGCTCACCGCCTTGCGCAAAATCTCCAACAGGAAAGACGTGGCAAGCCGCGCCGGCATAACGACGCGCGCGCTGCGCGATATCGAACGCGGCGGACAAGGGTCGCTCGATTCTTTTATCCGCGTCGCAATGGCATGTTGGGCCTTGCCGACAATCTGGATCTCCCTTTCGAACTCAAGCCGCGCTCCGATCACAAGGAAGTCTGCGCGGTCGAGGCCATGTACGGCGCCATTGCAACTGCGTGCGAGCTACGAATGCCCGTCACGGCTTATTTCGATCTCGGCGATTCCATGGCCGCCTTTGGTATCGAACGATTCGATCGCGCGAGCGGCATACGCGTCCCCATGCATACGGCAGCCGGCGTGGCGCACGCCGACTTTCGCGTCCCTCAGGGGGACTACGTCACGCTTTTGCGACTCACGCAGTTCATGACGCGCGATGCACGCGAAGTATTTCAGGCCTTCGAGCGATGCGTGTTCGACGTCGTCTTCGACAATCGCGACGATCACTGGACGCGGACGGCCGCTGGCAGTTTCCACCCGCGTACGACCTCACGTTTAATTCAGGTCCGGGCGGCGAGCATCAAATGGATGTCTGCGGAGAGGCAAGGGCCGTGACGCGCGAGCATCTCATGAAGCTCGCCAGCAAGACTAGCATCGCGCCACGTGTCGCTGCGCGCTCCATCGATCGAATCGCGACCATCGCATCGGACTTCAAACGCTACGCCGACCACCTGCCGATAACCGTCGAAACCCTCGACGCCATGACCAAGACGATCTCGACCAACCAGGTGCGCGTGGCCTGACGCCTGTGGACAACCCTGTCAACAGTTCGACTGTTCGTCTGTTGGCGGTTTCTGGATAACTTCGCGTTAACCCGCAAACACCGAAAGTTGTCCCAGCTTCCGTCCGCAAACGCGCTCGCCATACCGGACTTGTTAAATCGCCAACTCGTTGATCGGAAAAGCACGACGGTACTTATCCACTGAAACGCCTCGTGCTTGTTAACTATTACTACGTATACATACGAATCCTTTTGTTAACTTAGACAGACGAGGCACGCTGCTCAAAACCCGTGCGATGTTTCAGACCGCAGCCGACGCATGCACGTCTTTCAACCGCTCACGGCTGTTGCTCAGATGCAGGCGCATTGCTGCGCGTGCGTCGTCGCTGTCCTGACGCGCGATCGCCCGATAAATCGCCTTGTGTTCACTCAGAACATTGCGCAGGCGTTCGATCTGATCCAGCTCCGCCAACTCCGCCCGGCCAAGCCGCGTGCGAGGACTCACGCCTCGGCCCATCTGACTCAGGACGTCGTAGAAATATCGGTTGCCGCTTGCCCGAGCAATTTGCAGATGAAACTCGACGTCGTGTTCGAGAACATCGGTGCTGCCGCTCGTCAGTTGATCCTCGAAGTTTTTGAGCGTCGCGGCAATCTGCTTCAGATGCTGCTCCGTACGGCGTCCCGCGGCGAGCGCGGCAGCCGCGCCTTCCAGGTCGATGCGAAACTCGATGATCGCCATGATGTCCAGCAGGTTCGACAACTCGACGCCCGGTAAGCGAACGGTCTCGCGCCCGGACGGCGCCAGAATGAAAGTGCCAACGCCATGCCGCGTCTCGACGACATTCGCCGCCTGCAACCGCGACACCGCTTCGCGCACCACCGACCGGCTCACCGACAGTTGCTTCATCAACGCGGCTTCGGTCGGAATTCGGTCGCCAGGTCGCAGAACGCCACGCTCGATTTCCTCGAACAACGTGGTGACAACTTTATCGGTCAGACTCGCCATGTTCTCTTGATGTTGGGAAGAATGGTGTGGTCGGACATCTTGTCCGCGCCGTGGGCAGCGCCTGTAACTTGGATGTCAGACAACGCATCATGTCGTCACGCCGTTCGTTCGTCAATTCGGCGATTCCAGCGCTCGCAGCGCTTAACAAATAGGATGTCATATAACTATCCGCGCTTAACGATACCCCTTTTAACGTCGCCGCAAAAAGGATTAAGGGTTAACTCCGCTGTCTAATGTGAATGAAAACACAGTACCCTGTGTTAAGACGTCTGATGACATTTGCAATCTCAGACACCGGCTTCTCATCGAAAGACAGTCGCTCAAGGAGACACCATGTCATCAACGGCACCTTATCAAGCTTTGCCCAATACCTTCCGGGCGGCGCTTCTCGCACGCAAGAAAGTGATTGGATGCTGGACGTCGCTTGCCAGTCCTATCGTCGCGGAATTGCTCGGCGTTGTCGGCTTCGACTGGATTCTGCTCGACGCCGAGCACGCGCCCAACGATTCCATCACGCTGATTCCGCAGCATATGGCGCTGAAAGACAGCGTCAGTGCGCCCGTGGTGCGGCCACCGGCCAACGACGCCGTCGCCATCAAGCGCTTGCTCGACGCGGGCTTCGTCAACTTTCTCGTTCCGTTCGTCGATAGCGCCGACGACGCTCGCCGCGCCGTGGCATCCACGCGCTATCCGCCGCAGGGCATTCGCGGCGTGTCGGTCGGGCATCGGGGAAACCGGTATGGCACGGTGCCCAATTACTTCGACCTGGCCAACGACAACATCGCCGTCGCGGTGCAGATCGAAAGCCGCGCGGCCGTCGAAGCCATCGACGAAATCGCGGCCGTCGACGGCGTCGATGCGCTCTTCGTCGGGCCTTCGGATCTCGCGGCATCGTACGGACATCTCGGCAATGCGAATCATCCGGACGTGCAAGCCGCCATCAAACATGTCTTCGAACGCGTGCACGCGGCTGGCAAGTCGAGCGGCATTCTCGCGCCAGTGCAGCAGGAAGCCGAGCGCTATCTCGCGCTGGACTGCACGATGGTCGCGGTCTGCGCCGACCTGGGGCTGCTCCGGAACGCCGCGCAGGGCGTGAAGAAGCACTTCATCCAGGAGTAAGCTGCGCGGGTGGCAAGACCCGCGGCTGACTTCGAGAATCGAATCTGAAAACCGACCAAGGAGCGACACAATGCAAAAGGCAGGCTTTATCGGACTGGGCATCATGGGCAATCCCATGGCCGCCAATCTCCTCAAGAACGGCGTCGAACTTGCGGCATTCACGCGCAGCGGCGTGCCCGCCGATCTGACCGGCGCGGGCGCCAAGGCGTGCGATAGCCCGGCGGATGTCGCCGCCCAGGCCGACATCATTTTCCTGATGGTGCCGGACACGCCCGACGTAGAGCGCGTGCTGTTCGGCGAGAACGGCGTCGCGCAGAACTTGCGCGCGGGTCAGATCGTCGTCGATATGAGCTCGATCTCACCCATCGCCACGCGCGAGTTCGCGGCGAAGGTGCGCGAGCGCGGCGCGGATTACCTCGATGCGCCCGTTTCCGGCGGTGAAGTCGGCGCGAAGGCGGCATCGCTCACCATCATGGTCGGCGGCGCGCAGGCGACCTTCGACAAGGTCAAGCCGTACTTCGACATGATGGGCAAGAACATCTCGCTGATCGGCGAAGTGGGCGCCGGGCAGGTCTGCAAGGTGGCGAATCAGGTGATCGTCGCGGCAACCATCGAAGCAGTCGGCGAAGCGCTGCTGCTGGCGTCGAAGGCCGGCGTCGATGCCGAGAAGGTTCGCACCGCGCTGATGGGCGGCTTCGCGTCGTCACGCATTCTGGAAGTGCACGGCGAGCGCATGACCAAGCGCACGTTCAATCCGGGCTTCCGGATCGAATTGCATCAGAAGGACTTGAATCTGGCACTGGCGACCGCGCAGTCGCTTGGCGTGTCGCTGCCGAACACGGCGACGTGTCAGCAGTTGTTCAACTCGTGCAGCGCGCATGGCGGCAAGGCGTGGGATCACTCAGGAATGGTTCGCGCGCTGGAGATCATGGCGAATCATGAGATTGGGCAGGAAAAGAAGTAAGACGCTGGTTCAACTGTCGTCGACAAGCCGGCGTTCGCCGGCTTTTGTTTTTGGCTGGCTCGTTGGAGCTTGGCCCTTGCCGTGAGGCTCGACGCGGGCGCACTCGCTATGAGTTGTCGGACGTCTCAATTGGCCTTTGCCCATTCGAACTGCTAGAAGGATCGAGCGCTGTAGAGGGCTTGTACGAAAGGACTTAAGCGCGACAGGGTAAACGCCGAATTGGTGTTCATGACGACTCGCGATACCATGTCATCTGACAACATATAACGGTATCGGCGTGCTTCTGCATGTCACATAACGCGCGCGAACCGCTGATCGTATATTGCGCGGAAAGACGGCGAAGACGCGCTACATCACTTTCATGGATACCGGCGTCGCGACGCGCGAGACATCGTCTTGGTTCTCCGCGTGCCATCGGTGCCGCGACTCTATGCGCTCTCGCGCGAAAATAAGCGCAGCGCAAACCAACCCAACGAAGCTCCGACCATGTCCACTCAAGCACCTCAAGCGAACGCCACACCCAAAGTCACCGACCTGCGCGTCGTACCGGTCGCGGGCCGTGACAGCATGCTCATGAACCTGAGTGGCGCGCACGGGCCGTTCTTCACGCGCAACATCGTGATCCTCACCGATAGCGCGGGCAATCAGGGCGTCGGCGAAGTCCCGGGCGGCGAGAGCATCCGCAAGACGATCGACGATGCGCGCGCGCTCGTCGTCGGGCAATCCATCGGCAACATGCAGGCGGTGCTGAACCGCGTGCGCACGCAATTCGCGGATCGCGACGCGGGCGGCCGCGGCCTGCAGACGTTCGACTTGCGCACGACCATCCACGCCGTCACCGCGCTCGAAGCGGCGCTGCTCGATTTGCTCGGTCAGCATCTGGGCGTGCCGGTCGCGGCGTTGCTCGGCGAAGGGCAGCAGCGCGACGAAGTGGAGATGCTCGGCTATCTGTTCTATGTCGGCGATCGCAACAAGACGGACCTGCCGTACGCGAGCGGCGCGGATGGCCGCGACGACTGGGAACGCCTGCGCACCGAAGAAGCGATGACACCGGAAGCGGTCGTCCGTCTGGCCGAGGCCGCGAAGGCGCGTTACGGCTTCAACGATTTCAAGTTGAAGGGCGGCGTGCTATCCGGCGACGAAGAGATGCAGGCGACGACCGCGCTCGCGGAACGCTTCCCGGAAGCGCGTGTGACGCTCGATCCGAACGGCGCGTGGTCGCTTGCCGAAGCCATCCGCCTGTGTCGCGACAAGCACGACGTTCTGGCCTACGCCGAAGATCCGTGCGGCGCGGAAAACGGTTACTCGGGCCGCGAAGTGATGGCCGAATTCCGCCGCGCGACTGGCCTGCCGACGGCCACCAACATGATCGCGACCGACTGGCGGCAGATGGGTCACGCAATCCAGTTGCAATCCGTCGATATTCCGCTTGCCGATCCGCACTTCTGGACCATGCAAGGCTCGGTGCGCGTCGCGCAGATGTGCAACGACTGGGGTCTTACGTGGGGATCGCATTCGAACAACCACTTCGATGTATCGCTCGCGATGTTCACGCATGTGGCCGCCGCCGCGCCGGGCAAGATCACCGCAATCGATACGCACTGGATCTGGCAGGATGGCCAGCGTCTGACGCGAGATCCGCTGCAAATCGTGGGCGGCAAGGTGAAGGTGCCGGAGCAGCCGGGTCTAGGCGTCGAACTCGATATGGATGAAGTGGAGAAGGCGCACGCGCTGTATCTGCAACACGGACTCGGCGCGCGCGATGATGGCGTCGCCATGCAGTATCTGATTCCGAACTGGAAGTTCGATAACAAGAGGCCTTGCATGGTGCGATGAGCGGGCAGTGATCTAAGGGACTGCGGCGAAAATGCTTCGTTTGGGGGCGGGGCATTTTTGTCGCGAGGGAAGAAGCAATCAGTAGTAGAACCTTGCGTCGATGACTGTCTGGCACTAGTGGCGCAACCCGCTTTGAAAAACCAAGCATTTGTTGGCGCACATTTATTTGAATTAGGAAATTTCTAGTGTCAGAACACCTAAGGCGTGGTTAAAGTCGTTTGACTAGGGGGTCAAATAAAAAATTTTGTTGGATGGCAGCCTTTTTGCGCCGTTCCTTAATGAACGGAGACTCTGACCCCGGCGTACTGAACCTTCCACGCTTGAGGCATTATCTTGGCGACAAAAAGCGCAGACGCGCCACTCAATGTAGAAGCGTTCGAACCACAGGCGCACGGCGAATTGCGGAAGATCCGCCGACGGTTGCCGCCGCTAAATGCGGTAAAAGTATTTGAATCTGTTGCTCGCTTGGGTTCATTAACGCAGGCCGCTCACGAACTCAACGTTACGCCATCGGCAATAAGTCAACAAATAAGAACATTGGAAGACTATATCGGCCGTAGGCTATTTCTTCAGCGCAAGCATCAGCTTATTCCAACCGACATTAGTAAAAGTGCCATTGCCGACATTTCCAATGCGCTTGACCTCATCTCGCGTGCGTTTCGGCCAACGGAACAGCAGTCTTCGCGCATAGCGATCAGCGCGCTCCCTGCGTTTGCCAGCCGATGGCTCAATCCCAGGTTGCCTGCTTTCTTCAAGGAAAATTCAGAAATCGAGCTATACGTCGACGGTTCCCCACGGCTCGTCGATTTCTCGAATGAATCATTCGACATGGCCTTTCGATTTGGCTCTGGACGTTACGAGCCACTAAGCGCCGACCTTCTTTTCAAAGAACGTTTTCAGGCCGTCTGCGCCCCTTCGCTCAAAGACGAAATAGAAACAAAAATTGCGGAGGGCAGCTTCGATGAAGTCTGCTTTATTCTCGATGTCGGTATGCGGTCAGGGGAGCAAGTGACGTGGAATGACTGGTTCGCAAAGCGAAGTATTGCGCCAAGACCGCCGGAGCCAAAAATGATTTGTACCGACGCGAACACCTCGATTGAAGCTGCGGTCAGTGGCTGCGGACTTTTGCTCGGACGCCATGTGTTGATTGGTGGCCTGCTGGATCAAGGGCTTTTGGTCGCACTGGATGAGCCGAGTTTTGAAACCGAACTCGGCTATTTTTTGGTTTATCCATCGTTCGTTGGTTTAACGTCCATCGCTCGTACACTTCGAGATTGGGTCATGCTTCAAACGGTTCAGACTCAGCAGCGACTTGATCAGCTGGCTTAAAATAGAGATAGACAGTAATTCTAAGCATCCCAAAGAAAAACTAAGTTTCATGGGCTCATTGCCGCATCGATAATCGTTCTGGTCTACACGGAAATCGAGGCGGGCATGAAGGACCAACCACTTGTCGAAACAGCATCCGTGCTTCGAGAAATTCGTAGGCGCGGTCACTTGTTGGCAGGCGTGAGCAAGGGAATCATCGGTCTTTCCTCTCGCGATCCGCAAACCGGACATTGGCAAGGATTCGATGTTGAACTCGCTCGCGCTATTGCGGTTGCCGTGCTTGGAGACGCCTCGGCAATCGAGTTTTTTCCAATAGCGCCGGATCAGCGTTGCGTTGCGGTGGCATCCGGACAAGTTGACGTCGGAACGTTCAACGCAAGTGCCACGTTGGGTCGTGAACTGGAGCACGGCGTGATCTTCCCGAAGGCAATGTTATACGACGGGGAAGCGCTAATGGTGAAAGCGGTGGACATGGTTGGGTTGGACGCCAGGCAGGGTGTCCGTGTGCTGGCGAATCGCATCGTTGCCGTCCAGCGCGGTGCAACCACGCAGGTCAACCTCGAACGCTATTTCGGCGCGCGCGAACTCGCGTATGTGCAGCGTTCCTACGCAACGCCAGCCGAAGCTTTACAAGCGTACGCCGAAGGCGAATGCACGTTGTACGCTCTCGACCGTATTCCCCTGACTGGCGAACGTCTCCGACTGCCGGACCCGGACGCTCATGTCATTCTGGACGATCATATATCCAAGGAAGCAATGGGCCCCGTAATTCGTTATGGAGACCCTGCGTGGCAACGGGCGATTGCGTGGATCATGCGCGTTCTCATCGAAGCCGAGGAGCTCGGAATTAACGCAGGGAATTGCGACGACCTCGCTAAAAAGGGACCGGCTCATGTTCGTGAGTTCTTGAATGCTTCCGAGGACAAATCAAAGACACTCGGGCTCCAGCCAAGGTTTGCGCTACGTATCGTTCAGCAGGTTGGAAACTACGCGGATATCTTCGCTGCGCATCTTGGACATGCATCTCCCCTAAAGCTGCCCCGGCTGAAAAACGATCTGTGGTCGCGAGGGGGTCTTCTAATCTCCCCGGAATTTCACTGACTTGAAAGATTTTTGAGGCTGCCATTCGCAACGCGGGAGAGCGCTGCCCATACGTTGCTTTTGGCTGATAAAAAGAAAAGGAGCTCAACGTGCCGTCCCTTCAAAAAACAGACACAACGTATTCCGGTAATTCGCCTTTTGCGAAGAATCGAGGAACCATCGTGCTTGGCGTTGCCGTCAGCGATCCGCACGTGGTCGCGAATCATTTGATCGCAATGTACCTACGCCGCCAAAACTTCAAGGTAATAAATCTTGGCGCCTGCACTTCCAGCGAGGAATTCATGCAGGCGGCGAGCCAAGCAGACGATTTAGTCGCAATTCTGATCGGTAGCTTGAACGGTCACGCGAGAGCCGATCTGGCCGATCTGCCCGAGTTGCGTGCTCGCTACGACGTCACCGCTCCCATCATCGTTGGCGGAAATTTGTCCGTTGGAGCAGTCAAGAGCGACCAGGTCGTTCAGGACCTTCATGCATTAGGCGTCGACATGGTGTTGAGGCATCCAAGAGAAGTCATGCATGTGCTTTCGAATATGGCGCCAGCAGTTTTGCCGTTTCAGGTCGAGACACCCGAGTTCGTAGGTTAATTCGAATAAAAAGAGGAAACCGAATCATGCGCAAATCCATTGTCAAAGTCGCTATCGCAGGCGCCACAGGTGCCGTGGGTCAGGAATTGTTGCGCCTCATGGAGGAACGAAATATCGACGCCGAGTTAGTCGGCGTTGCCGCTTCGAGTCGGTCATCCGGAAAGGAGATTTGCTTTCGTGGCGAGGCCCGGCGCGTGGTTGATCTCGAGCATTTCGATTTTAGTGAAGTCGATATTGCCTTCTTCTCGGCCGGCTCGACCGTCAGCCGACATCACGCTCGTCGCGCCGCTGCTCAGGGCGCGCTCGTGATCGACAACACGAATGCGTTTCGCATGGATGGCGACACGCCGCTTCTCGTCCCACAAGTGAATGCGCACGTATTGGCGACCCGGCCACAGTCAAATATTATCGCCAATCCAAACTGCTCCACGATTCCTGTCGTTCGTTTGCTTGATCCCGTACACCGGATCAATCCGGTGCGAAAAGTAATCGCGGCCACTTATCAGGCTGCCTCCGGCGCCGGACTTACAGGGCTTGATGAGCTCAACGATTCCGTCAGGGAAATCCTCGACGGAGATACAGAGGAGCCAGTACACAGCCGATTCGTCGTTCCGCTTGGCTTCAACGTGGTTCCTTCCATCGATGTGCTGGAGGGGGATGGATTTACCTTGGAGGAGCGGAAGATGGTGCAGGAAACCCGCAAGATTCTGGAGGCGCCGCAGATTCATGTCAGCGCGACTTGTGTGCGCGTTCCGGTGCGGAACTGTCACAGTGCTGCGATCTATGTCGAATGTAGCCATGCGGTAGATACAGAGCAATTGAAAATGCTCTGGCGTGCCGCGCCCGAGATTCGGGTATATGACGGTGCGAACGCGACCGATGTACCGACGCCTCGAATGGTCGGTTCATCCGATTTCGTGCACGTTGGTCGAATCCGTCGAGATCCTGAGAACGCTGACGCATTCTGGTTCTGGGTGGTGTCCGACAACATTCGGATCGGTGCTGCGCTCAATGCAGTTCAAATCGCGGAGACGCTGATTGCCCAGCAGCGCTTTGACCTCCGCAATTCGCGCGGATTTGCCAACGCGTGAGGCACACGAAAGACGAGATCGGCATGAATAGAAATTATCCTCTCAGTGTGATGAAGTTCGGCGGCTCTTCATTCTCAGACCAGGCGCGCATGCACTTCGTCTGTCAGTGGCTCCGGCAGGAATTGCAACATCGAAGCCCCGCGCATCGCGTGATATTCGTGGTGAGCGCACCCACTGGACTGACGGAACAGTATCGAAGCACTTTGCTTGGGCTGAATGACAATCCGTCGGACCGTTTGATCGATGCCGGACTTCCGCTTGCGGACAGTATTGGCGCCGTCATGGTTGCCAGCGCTTTGCAGGCAGCCGGTGTGAATGCAACGGTCTCGCTTGGAAGTCAAATTGGAATACGGACCGACCTGAATTATTCACGTGCGCGCCTGACGTCGGTCGATATCCAACCCGTAGCGCGCTCCCTCGACCATCATGACGTCATTGTGATTCCGGGCGGTCAGGCGTCCGCTGAGGAGACCGGCGAAACAACATGGATGGAGAAAAACAGTTCCGACTTATCGGCCATTGCTCTCGCTGCCGCTTTCGGCTGTGAGGAGGTAGAAATATTCTCCGACGTTCCGGGTGTCTATAGTTGCGACCCGAGCACGGTCACGGATGCCCATCTGCTGCCGGCACTTTCGTACACGCAAGCAATGACGATGTCGCGTTGCGGTGCAAAAGTGCTTCATCACCGCGGTGTGGAGCACGCCGCGCAGCGTCGTGTACGCATCGTTTGCCGAGCAAATCACGATGAATTTTCTGCCGGTACTGTTATCGATTCGGATTCGCCCTTTGTACCGGCGGTAATTCCAGACACGCGCTCGCGCTGTTTCGCAGGAACAACGAACATGCGAAACAAGGGCGCCGCAGTCCTCAATCAGGCGGGCGTACCGAACCTCATGGTCGAGGACAAAGACGGCAGCGAAAAACTTGTTGTGACGTGCGGGTTTTTTGACTCGTCGCGCTTTCTGATCGATGACCACGGCCTCGACCTGCAGCCAATCGAAGGCCGACTTCTGACCGTTTGTCTCGCCGAAGGGAAGGTCCTGTACGAGCTCGTACCGCCTACACAGCTAGCCGAGCGTAGTCTGGAACAGCACGCACGATACTGCGCGAAGCCCAACTCAGGTGACGTAGCCGCTTCCATTGAGAGATCGCCGTTTAGTCGAATGCTTGCGGTGTGGGACCGTACGGAAGGAGTGCCCCATGTTTGATGAATATATTCAGCACGCCAGACAGTTTGGACATGAGGCACCGGAAACGGCTGAAGTGATCGACTATTTGCAGAGGCTGCCGAAAGAGACCGTGTATGACCGGTTGCTCGAAGCACGGCGCAGCGGTCGAATGCTGGTTCAACCACGCTGCGGTGTGGGTGGTCACGATAACATGCGCGGTCTGATCGCAGGACTGGAAGAATACGCTGCTCCCGATATCGCCACGATCACGATCGATGCCCATACCCGTCTAAAACGGTTCGATGTTGCCACCCAGCTTGCAAGAGAGCGGCCAAACGAACTAAATGGCTACCCTCTGGTCGCGCATGGATGGCGGCTTGGCAGAGAACTGAACGAAACGGTAATCGCGCCCGTGCAGATCCGTCATGGCTCGCCCGATCCCCGGCTGTTATACGAGGTCTCGCTCGCTTCGGGATTCAGCGCGTTCGAGGGCGGTGGGATCGGTTACAACATTCCGTATTGCAAGGACGTGCCGCTGCGCGACTCACTGAATTGGTGGAGCGAAGTCGATTTAAAGTGCGGCGAACTCGCGCGCCGAGGCGTGATCGTGGACCGAGAGTTTTTCGGTACTTTAACCGCCGTGTTAATGCCACCATCCATTCAGTTGGCAATCGCTTTTCTCGAGGCGATTTTGGCGCACACAGCCGGAGTACGTTGTCTTTCAATCGCTGTGTGCCAGACGGGGAACACCGTGCAAGACATCGCAATGTTGCGGGCCATACCTCGTTTGGCCGAGCTTTTATTGCCGGACTGCGTCGACGACGTTTTCCCTGTTTTTCATCAATTCATGGGTGCATTCCCTCGCGAACGGCAAGATTGTGACGCGCTGATCTTGCGTGGTGCGATGGTGGCCAAAGCAGGCGGCGCAGTAAAAACGATCAACAAGACTTACCAAGAGTCGGCTGGTGTGCCTTCTTTGGAGGCCAACGTCAGTGGAGTGCTCTTAAGTAAAGCCGCGAACAGCTGGATTCTCGATCTGGTCAATGCGCAAAAAGACAGCGTAGAAGATGAGTTGGCCTGGATACTCGCGGAAGTCTCGGCGCTGCTCTCGCCAGTTCTCGACGCAGACAATCTCATCGAATCGATATGTCGCGCATTCTCCACCGGTCAGCTTGACGTGCCCTTTAGTGCAAGTCGATACGCGCTTTCGCAGGTGGTGCCGATGCGGGCTCCAGACGGCGCAATACGCATGTTCGATTTCGGAAACTTGCCGATTCCTTCGCATTTGAAACGACGTCACCTCAAAGCCCTCGGCCATGTTCTCGAAGAGGACATCTTCTACAGACTTGAGGCCGACATTATGTGGTTCTGTCGTCATAAAAATCAGGAAGCACTCGCGGTGGAAGGAACGGACGGCGTCGCCTGATCGCACTTATTCTTTATCGAGTTGGGAGCATTGCGTTGAAAACCTATTCTTTGACAGAAACAGAACGAGCAGCGCTTAGTGATGCTTATATACATATCGAACCGCCGCACGGGAACTATTCGAAGGCTTTGGCGAGTCTTTATCGCGTGTTTGCAACGTTACCCGACGGACTCTTGTTCGAGATTTTTCAGTTTGGACGTGATCCGTCGAGTGCCGGTGTCATGCTCATCGACGGACTTCCAATAGACGACCCGTTGCCAGCAACACCAGTTCAAGGGCAAGTCGGCGTGACGCTTGCCGATAAGTCGGAGAAGTCGCTGCTTGGTTTGGCTCAGTTGATCGGAATACCGGTCGGCTATTTATCCGAGAAAGATGGCCAAGTCGTCCATCACGTCGTTCCAATGCGAGGCGGTGAATACACGCAATCGAATCGCAGCTCGAAGATCTTCCTGAACTTTCACAACGATTCAATGTATGACGAGTCGTTGATATTCAATTCGCACAATCCGGACTTTCTTCTCCTGCTTTGCTTGCGTGCGGATAAGGCCGGCACTGCGCGAACACTCTACGCCGATGCGCGCGACGTGGCATCCCGCTTGGACGCAAATACGCTTGTGATCCTTCGTCAGGCGCGCTTTCTAATGGCGGCTCCAAGCAACTACACGCTGTTGATTCACGGTGCGACAAACGGGGAAAAGGTTTGGTCGGCACCGGTTCCTATTCTTTCGGGCCCAGAGAACTTTCCAGAGATTTTTGTCGCGGCTAATGGAGTGCGGGCCATTGATATGGAATCTGAGCATGCATTGCGGACACTGCTCGATGCATGTCAACAAGTAGGCGAAAACAACGGAGTAGGTCTGCGCCCGGGCCAGGCATTGCTTATCAATAATCGGAAGGGAGTGCATGCGCGTACCGAATTCGAGGCCTCTTACGACGGTCTGGACCGATGGCTTTTACGCGCAAACATACGTAACAACCTATGGGGCATTCGCGATCGCGCCACTCGTGAGTGCCTGGTCTTCGCATGATCCTTCGGCGATGAAACGAATCGTCCCGACTCGGCCACAGCTAAATGATACACAAGGAGCATATTGATGATTGAACAGAACGAACCTTATATCCTGATTCTCGGCGGCGAATTTCCGCTCCGGGAGCGAGTCCTGGCAGGCGCACTACGCGCATCCAACGGCATGCGAGTGTTGACGTTGGCCAAGACGCGTACGTCTAACACAATCAAATTCTTCGACGGATTTATCTCCGCCGATGTGTCCGATCCCGAAGGCGTCCTCGCGGCCGTGCTCCACCATGAACGGGAGTTTGGCGCGCGTCCGGCCGCGGTGATTCCCATGAATGATTTCACGGTACGAAGTGCGCTGGAGGTTTCGCGTCACTACCAACTAAACCATAATTCCGCTGACACGGTGAACAAGTGTCGGGACAAATACCTGATGAAACAGGTGCTGGCCGAGGCGGGCTTGCCTGTGCCGCGTTTCGGCGCGTTCGCCACTCTCGACGAACTGAAGCAATTGACCAGGGATATTGGTCTGCCCGTTGTAATCAAACCGCGCGAACTTGCCGGGAGTGTAGGCGTCATCAAGGTAACAAGTTACGACGCCATTGAATCGGCATTCAGCCAATGTGTGGCAGATATCAAGGCCTTGAACGGCGCCTATATGACGCCGGAAGACGTATTTGTCGTGGAGGAATACATCCAGTCTGACAATGAGGTCAGCGTCGAGGTATTCAACCAGGGTGATATACATCGAGTTATTGCAGTGACCGACAAGTACCTCGGACCGGAACCCTATTTCGTCGAAACTGGACACTCGGTCCCATCTGTGCAAAGCGGCAACAAGAATTTGCGTGATGTAGCTGAACGCGCTTGCAAGGCACTTGGCATTCAATATGGCATAGCACACTTCGAAGCGCGGATCACTGAAAACGGCGATGTCCGAATCATTGAAGTCGGCGCACGTACGGGCGGCGATGCGATTATGGATCTCGTTGAACGATGCTATGGCGTCAACCCTTATCAATTGCACGTCGCATCTTATTTGGGAATGCCCGTTACGCTGTCAGACAGCCCCCGCTCACGTGGCCTCTCTGCGATTGCCTTCTTGAAAGCGCCGCAGGGAATGATCGAACGAGTGCGTATTCTCAAAGAACTGCCGGATGCAGTCGTCAATATGCAGGTCACCGCAAAGCCTCTCGACATGTCGGAGAAGCCATTGTCGTGGCGCGCCCGCGAGGGGTCTGTTGAATTCTTCTGGAATGCCAGAAAGCCTGAACACGATTTTGACGAGCATTTGCAAATTGCTCGGCAACTTTCTCGCGACATGTTCTCCATCAAGCGTTCCGAACATTGAAAAGGGTGAAGTCGGGTCTTGCTTGTCCCCGAGCCAAGACCTGAACAATTTTCTTGCTTTCGGGCAATCGCCCGGCCACTTCAACGGACAATCATCGATGCCATGCAGCACGCCACTCTCCGCCTAAAGCGATTCGTCGCTGCGCGCTTCCTCAGCGCCCTTGCCGATCAATTTCTCTTGTTCGCCGTCCCGTTGACCATCTTTAAAAGCACCGGTGAGCTCAAATATTCCGGACTCGCGTTTGTCATCGAATGGATTCCGAGAATCGTGTTTTTTCCTTTGGCCGGGTTTGTCGCAGATCGGCTCAAGCCAGGACATTTGTTTTCCGGAATCGAATTTGGAAGAGCTTTAGTGCTGATTATTGCGCTTGCACTCATCGCATGTGGTGTAAGTACGTTCGGCGTTCTGTCCGTGATGATGGCCTTTCTCTCAATCGCCTATATTCTTTCATTCGTCGGCTCCGAGGCCATGCTTCCGCGCAATCTGGCGGCTTCAGAACTACCGAAGGCGCATTCCATGCTGCAGGCAGTCGAGCAGATTACGCAAGTGGCAGGGCCCGCGCTTGCGGCACTCATTTCGGTGTGGGATGGCTTGAATCCACTTCTCATGCTTGGCGCTGCGATGTTCGGTACAGCGTCGGTGATCCTTTTTGGTTTCAAGACGCAGCCCATGCCGGCCGATCAATCTTTTTCTCTGCGAGCATTACGCCAGTCTAATCAGCAAGCGCTGAAGGTATTAATGCAGAACAAGGTGTTGTTCCATCTTTCGGCATTGACTTGGGTCGTCAACCTCGTATACGGCGCGGCGCTGGTAGTCAGTGCGGCCGTCGTCGTAAAAGTCTTTGGATTGCCGGAAAGCCGCTTCGGCCTGCTTCAGACCGTGGCAGCCATTGCGTCGATTGGGGCATGCACGCTTGTACCGCGCATCGCGCGAAAACTCGGATTGCCTGCGCTCGGCATCAGTTCATTCTGCGCGATGATTCTGGCTGGTCTGGTACTCGCGCTATCCAACCAATATGCAGTCTATTTGGTGGGATACAGTGCGCTAATGGCTTGCGATGGCGCTTTCAGCGTCTATATCCGCACGGTGCGTAGTCAGATCATTCCAAAAGAACACCTTGGAAAAACCACGGGTGTCATTGGCTTGATGAACATGTGCTCCATCCCGCTTAGTGCAGCGCTAGTTACCGTGCTTTCGGCACATTTCTCGCCGTCTGGAATCTTCGGCGTAATCTTCGCCGTCGCTGCGACATTGGGACTTGCATTGATCCTTATCGGCCGAACGGCATTTGGTTACAACACCCTGCTACCGCCTGTGAAAGTGAACTGACATAAATCCGGTGACGGCTCTTTACCTACGAAGCGGCAAAGACACCGTCACCGGTCGCTACCCGCGGAACGTTCGCCTCAGTCGAATTACGTCGTCCCATTGATTCGTTCGGTCAGTGCAATTGCCGCAGCGGGATTGCGCTCCTTATATCCACTGATGACGTAAAGAAACACATCCCGTGAACCGACCTTCGCACCCGCGCTTGTCGATGCCCTCGCCATATCCTCAGGCACGCCACCCGCCGCCCATTCTTTCGCGCGGCTCGCCCAGCCATCGAGCGCCGCCTTCGAGTAACCTTGCTTCTGCTTCTCTGTCGTTCCCATGATGCGTGCATAGACGAATGGTGCGGTCGTATCCGCGATTTGCGGATACTTCGAGTCTCCCGCGACGACAATCGCCACGCGATGCTTTCGCGCCAGCGCCACGAATGCCGGATCGCTGAAACTCTCGTGTCTCACTTCGACGGCATGACGAATTGCGCGGCCTTCCACTTTCGCGGGCAGCAGCTTGAGGAAAGCGCCGAAGTCATCGGCATCGAACTTTTTGGTCGCTGCGAATTGCCAGTTGATCGGGCCGAGCTTGTTCTGTAGTTCCAGCACGCCGCTCTTGAAGAAACGCTCGATGGTTTCGCCCGCATCGGCGAGTACCCGGCGATTGGTCGCGTAACGCGGCGCCTTCAGCGAGAACACGAAGTCATCCGGGGCTTCATCGCGCCATTTAGCGAAGGTCTCGGGCTTTTGTGAGCCATAGAACGTGCCGTTCACCTCGATGGTCGTGAGCGCGCGGCTCGCGTATTCGAGCTCCTGCTTCTGCGCGAGTCCCTTCGGATAGAACGTGCCGCGCCAGGGCTCGAACGTCCATCCGCCGATACCGACGCGAATCCGCGCCGTCTTTCGCGTGGCCATATGTCGTCCTCGATGTCGTGTGTTCGCCGATGCGGCTTACTTGCGCCCAACCAGATAGGTCACGCCTTGCGGTCCGTAGCGTTCTTCATGCTCGAGATTCGCGGACAGCTGGAAGATCTCGCCGACGCGATACAGCCGCTCGTCATCGCCAACGCGGATGGTAATCTCGCCTTCGACAATTAGCGCCTTGGCTTCGAAGGGATGCGCGTGAATTTCCATTGCGCCGTTCGGCTCGCGCGTGACGGTCACGACTTCTTGAAAGCCCTCCTCGGGAAGAAGGGCGAGGAATTCGTCTCGGTGCATGGCGATCGTTCCAAGGTGAAAAGGAAAGCGCGCCCGCATACGAGAATGCGAGCGCACGGGATCATGCACCGGATGCTAACGCAACTTTCAGGCCGCGCTTGCTGCTTCAGTTGCCGAAGAATATGTCGCAGGGCGGGCCGCGCACGCACGGCTTGGAGATGCCCGCGTTGGTTCCGGTCGTGCCGATTGCGCCAGTGGCGCCACGAGAGGCGGGCGCGCCGCCATACGACATATCGCCCGTTTGGCCTTGCGTGCTGCCTTGCATCGCCGGTTGCGACGAGGTATCCGCCGTGGTTTGTCCCGGCACCTGCGCCGTGCGGTAATACGTTTCCTGCGCCGAGGCGCTGCCAGCAGCCACCAGTAGCGAGGCGGCAAGCGCCGTCGCGACGAGACGTGTTTTCATATCGACTCCTTGAATGAGATGCACGAACCGACAATGGCCGGGTCGCGCTATTCGTTGTAGCGAACCGTCGTTCGCACACGACGTGCCACGGTGCGTTCTACTCGATGGCAGTGCGCGAAGAGGCGTCAGGGCCGGTTCCGGTCGGCTTCTGCCATGCGACCACTTGCCGGACTTGTAGATATGCAATTCGAAGGCGACTGCGAAGCAGACAGGGACGAACGCCAGTAAGACCGCTGGCGGATGATCCACCCAGGACATGCCGCATTGCACACTTCGTTATAGGCCGCGCAGCCGCGATTGAACAGGGTATTTGCTGCATCGCTGGCAATTCGGTCGGTGGCCTGCCGCAAGCCGGGCGTGCGCGTCATCGTGAGGTCGGCCTAGAATGCCGAATGTGATCATCAAGGACATCGCCGACATGACTGTCATCATCTATCACAACCCGAAGTGCGGCACCTCGCGCAACACACTCGCGCTGATCCGCAATGCGGGCATCGAGCCGAAAGTCGTCGAGTATCTGACCGCGCCGCCGGATCGCGCGACGCTCACTTCGCTCATCGCGCGCGCCGGGCTTTCCGTGCGCGAAGCGCTGCGCGAAAAGGGCACGCCCTACGCCGAGCTCGGCTTGGGCGACACGAGTCTCACCGACGAGCAACTCATCGACGCCATGCTCGCGCATCCAATCCTCATCAATCGTCCCTTCGTCGATACCCCGAAAGGCGCGCGACTGTGCCGTCCATCCGAACTCGTGATCGATCTTTTGCCGGAGCCGCAAAAAGGACCTTTTGCAAAGGAAGACGGCGAAGTGGTTATCGACGAAGCAGGCAAACGCTTGCTCTGACTTGACCGTTACCTGACGTTACCTTTCTCGCGGGTCTGTTGCACCTGTGTCAGGAATCGCCTTCTAGACTGCACTTGACATCACGCAATCGGGGCAAGGAGAAGGCGACATGAAGAAGCAGCTTGCAACTGTGGCAATCGCGTTGGCAGGACTCGGGGGATTGGCGGTATCGACGGCAGCATCGGCGCATGTCGATGTCGCGGTAGGCGTCGGCGTGCCGGTTTATGCGCAGGCCCAGCCGGTCTACGTGCAGCCCGCATACGGATACGGCTACGGCGATGAACGCTGGCGCGAACACGAATGGCGACGCCACGAGCGCGAGCGTCATTGGCGGCATGAGATGCATCGCGAACAACGCTGGCGCGAACATCACGGCTGGTAAGCGCATCGACTTTCTGCGCCTGGAAACGCGGCGGGCCGCAAGGTTGCGCCGCGTTGCTTTTTCAATGATGCGAGAGTGCGCCGACGCGCACAGGCAACTCCGCCAGTCACTCTTCCTCGCCAATACCCGCCGGACGTTGACTCGGCGGCTTGCGCATCCAGCGCTTCAGCAAGCCTTTCTCGATGATCCGCCCAACCGTCAGCAGCACGATGAGAATCACCGTGGCGATCAGCGCGAGACTCCATACGCCGAGCCCACACAGAATGCCCACGGCCGCCGTCACCCAGATGGAAGCCGCCGTGGTCAGCCCGCGAATGCGGTTCTCGCGCGGATTCTGAATGATCACGCCCGCGCCCAGAAAGCCGATGCCCGTCACGATGCCTTGCACCACCCGCGAGACTTCGGTGTTGTGCGCGAGCGGCTCGGTGGCAAATCCGAGCGCACACATGGTCGCGATGCATGCACCTAGCGACACGAGCCCGAGCGTCTTCATGCCGGTCGGTTTGCCGTGCAGATCGCGATCGACGCCGATGATGCAGCCGATCGCCACCGCGACGAGCATGCGGACGACGGCATCGATGAGAATGGGTTGAGGAAGCATCGCGAAGAAACAGGACTGGAAGGGACGCTGCATCTTCGCATCAAAGGTCCGGACGCGCGCGGGATATTTTGGCGGGCTAACGTGCCGGTTCCTTGCAAGGAGACAACGTGAACCACCGTCCCAAATTCTCGATGATCGATGCCGCGCCGACGCCTGTCGGCCCGTTCTCCCACGCGGCAGAAGCCGACGGCTGGGTTTTCCTCACCGGCCAGATGCCGACCGACCCCAACGACGACAACGCCCCGCTGCCCGAGGGCGTCGCCGCGCAGACGCGCCGCGTGATGGATAACCTGATCCTCGTGCTGACAGGACTGGGACTCACGCTCGACAGCGTGGTGAGCGCGCGCATTTTCCTCACCGAGTTCAAGCGCGACTACGACGCGATGAACGCCGTGTACCGCTCCTACTTTCTGCCGAAGCCGCTGCCGGCGCGCACGTGCATCGGCGTGACGGGCCTTGCGCGCGATGCGCTCGTCGAGATCGATTTCGTCGCGCGGCGACCCTGAAGTTCAACGCCGCTTCGATGCGTCGACCCAGCGAAACGTCAAGTTGATGCGTTCGCCGCGCGCGCCCGGCTCCTTCGGCACGCGATGCACCCATTCGAGCTGCGTGCGTCCGCGCATCACGAGCAGGCTGCCGTGCGTCAGCGCGAGCGCGTGCGTGGCATGCGTGCGCGCGTGGCGGAATTCGAATGCACGCGTGGCGCCAAGACTCACCGACGCGATCACCGGCTCGGGCCCGAGCTCGCGTTCCTTGTCGGCGTGCCAGCCCATGCTGTCGAGCCCCGTGCGATAACGGTTGAGGAGCACGCTGTTGAAACGCGCGGCGCACACGTCCTGAGCGGCATCGCGCAACCGGGCGACGGCGGGCGTCCACGGCTGCGGCACGTTGCGGATGCCCGAGTAGACATAGACGGCATCCGGCTCGCCTTGCCACGCGGTCAGGCGCGGCAGCGGCAAACGGCCGCGGGGCGTGTTCATCGTGTCCTGCTGCCAGCTTACTTCCGCGATCAGCTCGCCCATGAGATCGGAACCGGCGTCGGAGTCGATCCAGTCCGGGTGCCACACGATATCGGGTTTGGGAATGTCGTCGAAGAGATCGAACATGGGAACGCCGGCGTGCGCGGAAAAAGTCCACGATAGCAGAGCTGTCGCATGCTGCCTTGCGCCCTCATTTCATCAGGCTCGGGCGTTGTGCTACAGTCGCCTCGCCATCTTGAAAATGTACGAGGACACGCATGAACACCACCGCCGAAGCGACCGGCGGCGCGGCGTCGAGCCGGCGCATTCTGATTGTCGACGACAGCGAGGACGCCGCGCTTGCCATGTCGATGCTGCTCGAAGCATTGGGCCACGAAGTGCGCACGGAGCACGACGGTCCGCGCGCGTTGCAGTCCATCGACGATTTCAAACCCGACGTGGTGCTGCTCGATATCGGTCTGCCTGGCATGAACGGCTTCGACGTGGCGCGCGAGATGCGCAAGCGCCCCGTCACGCGCGACGCCTTGCTGCTCGCGCTGACGGGTTACGGCAGCGACGCGGATCGCCAGAATTCGATCGATGCCGGCTTCGATCATCACCTCACCAAGCCGGTTTCCATCGACGCTCTGGAAGCGCTGCTCGGCTAACGCCGCCTCATTCCTCGACGCGCAGTCTCGCCATATACGGCAAGTGATCGGACAGCCATGCGGTGTCCTGCGTCGGCACGAGCCATTCGACAGGCTTAAGACCGAGCACGAACATCTTGTCGAGCGCGAGCGCGGGCGAGAACGCCGGAAAGGTGCGGCCGGATTCGCCGAGCATCGTCGCGACCTCGCTCATGCCGAGTTCGCGAAAGAGCGGCACGGAATCGTTGCGCCAGTCGTTGAAATCGCCTGCCAGCACGAGCGGGCCTTCCGGCGCTTCCTTCGCAATCCAGTGCGCGATCCAGTTCATCTGACGCAGACGCGCGGAACGCGTGAGCGCCAGATGCGCGCACAAGAGCGTGATGGCCTTGCCGGCGAAAGTGGCGCGCGCGACCAGCAAGCCACGCTTTTCGAAGCGATGCGCCGAGATGTCCCAGCGCCCGGACAGATCCAGCGGATGCGGCGACAAGATGGCGTTGCCGTGCCGCCACGACGGCTTGAACACGTTCGGCCCGAGGGCGATCTGCAATTCGAGCGCGGTAGCGATTTCGGTGGCCTGGCAATGCCAGACATCGTCGAGCGGCGCTGCAAGCGGGTTGCCGAAACCGCTTGCGAGCACGGGCTGCGGCATGCGCCGCGCCATCGCTTCCTGGAGAAAATAGACGTCGGCGTTGGTGGTCTGAACCCACCGCTGCATGGCGTTCCAGGCGCGCAGTCCGAGCGGTGAGCGGCCCTTGTGGAGGTTCCAGCTTACGGCGGTGAAATCCGGCGTGCCGTTGTGCGTGGATGGACCTGGCGGAAGATGTTCTGGGTTTCGCATGCGTTCGTTGTGTGGTGGCGCGGCCTCTCTACTTTATGTCACGAAGGCCGTCATTGCGTTGCTGGTGCCGAAGCCATGCTCGCGCGCACTCGATACAGCAGCGTCGGATTGCTGTCGACGATCTTCCATTCGCCCCATTCCCCGGGCTTCAACACGAGGCCCGGATGCGATCCGCTCACCTGACGCGGCACCGGCGGCAACTTGCAGCCGGCCGCCGTGGTCCGCGAGGAATCATCCTGAAGCGTTTCCTGAGCGTCGATGGCGAGCGTGATGTCGTCGGCGCTCGCGTGCGTCGGCGAAACGGTGATGGTGCGCGTGAGATCGATGTCGCCCGCTGGCTGATTCGCACAGCCGACCTGATTCTGCGTGATGTTGTGATGCGTATCGGTGCGCGCCTGGCCGACATTCGTCGTGGCGGAAAACGAATCGATTTGTTGACCGTCGCGCACGACCTGCAACTCCCAGTCGACGGGCTGCGGCGTGCTTGACTGCGCCCAGGCAGGTCCCGCCGATACCACCACGAGGCACGCGCTTGCAGCAAGCGCAAATCGAAAGGGGAACGGCAAGACGGTTCGTGTTGTTCTTTGCATTGAAGGCTTCTCCGGCGCACGGGCGGTTCGGATGGCGGCGTTTCGCTTTTGCGCGTGATCTGCTTGGGCGAAAAGCCGCTGGATCGGCGTTTCCTCGGCGACTTGATTCTGACCGGGCTGCACGGCTACGGTTCAGCCAGAATCCTTACCAAAACCCGACATATGGGGCCGCGCAAAACACTTCGCAGCCAGGTTGGAAAAACGCCGCAGAAAAACAGCACGTTTCGAACCCGCTCGCGGCACGCTCACACGTGGGACGAACGATGATACTCGCGCCTGCGCTACGCGGCGGAATTGGCAGCAGACCCGCGAGACTGCTCGCTTGCGTGGTGTTTTGTCGTCGCTACACTGGCTTTGTCGACCAAAACAATGACGGGGTGTGACATGACGACAGCCGTGGTGAAACAGGAACTGGCGGTGGCATCGTTCAGCAAGGTCTACAGTCTCGACGACGTGGAAACCGCGCTCAACGATTTGTCCGAAGGCGCAAGCGACGCCCTGCGCGCCACTTACGAGAAGATGCTCAAGGTCGGCAATCTGCGCTTCTGCGTGAAGCCGAATCGCATGCCGTGCATCGACGACCTTGCGGCTTCCCTGCCGAACTTCGCGGAGCCGCTCGACGACATTCGCAAGCAGATCGCGCTGTGCCTCGAAACCGAGGACCGCCTCGAACTCATGCCAATACTGTTGCTTGGCGAACCCGGCATCGGCAAGACGCATTTTGCGAAGCAGCTTGCGCGAATGCTCGGGACCACGTCGCATTACGTGGCGATGAGCTCGCTCACCGCCGGATGGATTCTCTCGGGCGCGTCGTCGCAATGGCGCAACGCCAAGCCAGGCAAGGTGTTCGACGCCCTCGTGAACGGCAGCTACGCGAACCCCGTCATTACCGTCGATGAAATCGACAAGGCCACCGGCGACGCGCAATACGATCCGCTCGGCGCGCTTTACGCGTTGCTCGAACACGACACGGCGCAGACTTTCATCGACGAATTCGCGGAAGTGCCGATCAACGCGGGCAACGTCGTGTGGATTGCAACGGCCAACGACGCGCGCGCCATTCCCGAGCCGATCATGAACCGCATGAACGTCTACGAGATTCCCGCGCCGGATCGCGACGGCGCGCGTCGTATCGCGCAGGCGATTTACGACGACATCCGCACGACGCACGCGTGGGGCCGGCGCTTTCCCGAAACGCTCGGCGATGCCCCGCTCGATGCGCTCACGCAAGCCTCGCCACGCGGCATGCGGCGCGCGATGCTCAACGCGTTTGGCAACGCGCGTATCGACGGACGGCATCACGTCGAGGCGCGCGATATCCAGCTCGACCGTAATTCGCGCAAGAAAGCGATCGGTTTTTAAAGCGCACGAATTTTTGGAATTGCCAAAAAAGCCATGGAAACATGGCTTTTTTGTCATCGGACGGCCAGTTTCATGCCTTTTTCTGCATTGCTCCGTAATTCGGTGCAATTGCCATGCGTTTGTTGTGCAACTCGCAATAGTCAAGAACGTAGAATGGTTGCGAGCTATCTTGCGACGGAACGGACATGGATCGGATCGAGTGCGTGGTAATCGGCGCGGGCGTGGTTGGACTTGCGATTGCGCGGCAACTGGCAATGCGCGGGCGCGAAGTGATCGTGCTGGAAGCGGGCGAGGCGATCGGCATTGGCACCAGTTCGCGCAACAGCGAAGTGATTCACGCGGGCATCTACTATCCGCGCGGATCGCAGAAAGCCGAGCTGTGCGTGCGTGGGCGCGAAATGCTGTACGAATATTGCCGCGAGCATGGCGTGCCGCATCGGCAATGCGGCAAGCTGCTCGTTGCCACGGCGCGCAATCAGATTCCGCAGCTTGCGGGCATCGAACAGAAGGGCCTGGAAAATCGCGTGGAAGGTCTCGTGCGGATCAGCGGCGCACAGGCGGCGGAGATGGAGCCGCAACTGACGTGCGTCGAGGCGGTGTGGTCGCCGAGCACGGGAATCGTCGACAGTCACCAGTACATGCTGGCGCTACAAGGCGATGCCGAGAATCACGGCGCGAACATCGTGTTTCATACGCCGGTGGCCGCCATCGACGCGCGCGAGGGCTGCTTTATCGTCGAGACCGGCGGCGATGCCCCGGCGCGCTTCCGGGCGTCGTTTCTGATCAACAGCGCGGGGCTTCACGCGAACCGGATCGCCAGCAAGATTCGCGGTCTCGACGATCGTCACGTGCCGCCGCTCTACTTCGCGAAGGGCAACTACTTCAGCGTGAGCGGGCGCGCGCCGTTCGAACGGCTCATCTATCCGATGCCCAATGAAGCGGGACTCGGCGTGCATCTGACCGTCGACATGGGCGGCCAAGCCAAGTTCGGTCCTGATGTCGAATGGGTGCAGTCGCTCAATTACGATGTCGATCCGCGCCGCGCCGATTCCTTCTACGCCGCGATTCGTGCGTATTGGCCGGGTCTGCCTGACGACGCGCTGCAGCCGGCCTACGCGGGCATCAGGCCGAAGCTCTCGGGTCCGGGGCAGGCTGCCGCCGACTTCATGATTCAAGGCAAGTCCGCGCATGGCGTGCCGGGGCTCGTGAATCTGTTCGGTATCGAATCGCCCGGACTGACGGCTTCACTCGCCATCGCCGAGCGCGTGGCGGACATGATGCGTTAGCCGCTATTCCCCGGGTTCTTATCTATAACATTTGGCTTCATCGATTCGCTTCCGGATTGTTATGCTCGGGCATCGCCGTCGTCAGAACGGCGTTTTCCCCCAATACAACATGGAGCGAGTCACCATGAAGGCATCTCGTCGTACGTTTCTCATCACCAGCGTGGGCGTTGCATCGACGTTCGCGCTCGGCTCGAAAGCCGCTTTCGCCGACGCACCGAAGGTCGACGAAAACGATCCCACCACCAAGGCGCTCGGCTACAAGGAAGACGCGACCAAGGTCGATAAGGCCAAGTTCGCCAAGTACGCCGCCGGCGAAGACTGCGGCAACTGCCAGTTCTATCAAGGCAAGGCCGCCGATGCCTACGCCCCGTGTCCGATGTTCGCGAACAAGCAGGTCGCCTCGAAGGGCTGGTGCGGCGCGTATGTAAAGAAGGCCTGAGCTTCCCTCGTTGGACGACGAACGCGCCTGGCGGCATTGCCCGGCGCGTTTTGCGTTGTAGCCGCTTGATAAGCAAACGCATGGTCTTTACACTCGCCAAGGCAAATTCAGCCTTACGCCTCGCCTGAGCAAATGCATTCGATGCGCCGGGCGATACGCGCACGACGCGGCCAACGGGGGTCCGTCCGATGGCACGAAACCCAATGATCGACAAACCAAAGGGATTCGCATGGCAGGCAGACCATTGAATGCGCGCGCCGTCGCGGCCGCGGTCATCGGCAATGCGCTGGAGTGGTACGACTTCACCGTGTTCGGCTTCATGACTGTCGTCATCGCCCGCTTGTTCTTTCCGAGCTATAGCGACTACTCATCCATTTTGCTGACCACCGCGACCTTCGGCGTCGCGTTCGTGATGCGGCCGGTCGGCGGCATCGTGCTGGGTCTTTATGCGGATCGCGCGGGGCGCAAGGCGGCGCTCACGTTGGTCATCGCGATGATGACCATCGGCATTCTGCTGCTCGCGATAGCGCCGCCATACTCGGCAATCGGGATCGGCGCGCCGCTCGTGATCGTGTTCGCGCGGCTGTTGCAGGGCTTCTCCGCCGGCGGCGAGTTCGGAACGGCGACCGCGCTCTTGATCGAAGCAGCGCCGTTTTCCCGACGCGGTTTCTACGGCAGTTTCCAGATGGCGAGTCAGGCGGCGGCGCTCTTGCTCGGCGCGCTCGTCGGCGCGGCGATCACGCGCGGACTGTCGCCCGAAGCGCTCGATTCATGGGGCTGGCGCGTGCCGTTCGTTCTCGGTTTGATCATCGGGCCAATCGGCCTGTACATTCGGCGCAACATGGCCGATACCGAAGCGTTCCTGCACGCGAAGAAGACCGCGCGCCGCGCGACGCTTGGTGAAGTCTTCCGCAATCACAGCCGCGAAGTGCTGTGCGGGCTCGGTTCGGTGATCGCGCTGACGGTGACGGTCTATGTGCTGATCGCCTATCTGCCGACCTTCGCGGTCAAGCAACTCAAGCTGCCGCTCGGGCAGTCGTTCACGGCGCTGATCGTCGGCAATCTCATCTTGACCGTGCTTTCGCCGGTGGCGGGCGCGTGGTCGGATCGTATCGGACGCAAGGGCCTGACCTTGTGGTCGCTTCTCATCACGCTCGTGATCATCTATCCGCTCTTCGCATGGCTCGCCGCCGAACCGAGCGTGGCGCGGCTCGTGGTCGTGCAGGCGCTCTTGTCGATCACGCTGTCCGGTTACTACGGGCCGTTCGGCGCGCTGATCGCGGAACTGTTTCCCGCGCATATCCGCTCGACCGGGCTTGCGCTCGCGTACAACATCGCGGTGATGCTGTTCGGCGGCTTCGGGCAGTTCATCGTGACGTGGCTCATCAAGACGACGGGCTCGCAACTCGCGCCGACCTTCTACGTGATGGCGGGACTCGTGCTTTCGATTATCGCCGTGGCCTGCATTCCGGCGACGCGTCACGTCGATGTCGACGAGGCGCGTGACGGCATCCGCTAGGCGGTCGAGCGCCTGCGCGACGCTTCAACGCTCCAGACCCGCTGCGACGAGCAATTCCGCCAGGACTTCAGAGAGACCGCCTTCGTGGTTCGCGGCGCGTTCCTTCAATTGCGTCACGAGCTTCTCGTCCAGCTTGCAGGCAAACGGCACGAGACCCTTGGCCTGATCCAGCTTGCGCTGCTCGCGGCGATCCAGTTTCGGCGCTTCCGCTGCGCCCACGCGCGGCTTGCCGCCTTGCTTCAGGTCGTTGGCGAGCTTGAACGCCTTGGTTTGTTCCAGTTGAAATTTGTTCACGCGATGCTCCGTTGCGGCGTTTTGATAGGCAGGGGCCGTATTGTACGTGGAGGTTCACACGCGGCTTGCATCCGCGAGACCGTCGATGCGCTCGCGCATGCGCTTCCAGTGCGAGCCTTCCCAGAAGACGCGGCGGCAGACATCGCAAGTCACGAAACGCGTGTGCCGTTCGCGCACGCCTTCGGGCACGCGGTCGTCGATCTCGCGCGCTGCCGCGCGACGCAGCGGCGCGTTGCACATGAGGCAGAGGCGAAACGCGCGCACATGCGGCGCGAGATCGAGACGTTCCGCCACTTCACGCCATTGCTCGTCGGCATGCAGTGCGCGCACGTAGCAGCCGTGCAGCACATTTTTTCGCTTGAGCAATTCGCGGTCGCGCGTAAGGACGATGCGTGCTTCATCGTGCGCAAGGCGCTCGATTTCATCGTCGGCGAAGTTGTTGTCGTAACGCGTGTCGAAACCCGCGAGCCGCAACAGTTGCGCGAGGCCGCCGAGATGCGCATCGGCGATAAAGCGCAGATTTTCCGCGACGAGCGCCGGCCGCAAAAGCCGTGCGCCGTCGGCCATACCGGGCGGCACGCGCCGCGCGGGATAGATCTCGATGACATCGTTTTCTTCGATTGGCGCGTCGAAGCCGGCCGGATTCCCGTTGCGCACGATCAGCGCCACTTCCGTGTGCGGCACGCCCAGCGCTTCGATCATGTGCTTGGCCGACGAAGACAGCGGACAGGCGCAAGCGAATGCCTGCCCGCGTTGGGGCCGCGCCAGAAAGTCGTTCAGTTCGCGATGGAAGTGAAAGCGCGCCGTGACCATGCAGTCAGTATCGCATCGGCGGATTCGGCGTGCTGCCGGTCGATGTGCTCTACTGGCGCTCGGTCGGCAATCAACGAATGGAGCGTAAGCATGGATATCGGATTCATCGGTCTGGGTGAAATGGGCGCGGCCATGGCCGTCAACGCGCTGAAAGCGGGCCACGCGGTGCGCGTCTGGAACCGCTCGCGCGACAAGACGCGTTCGCTCGCGGACCAGGGCGCATCCGTGGTCGATACCCCCGAGCAGGCATTTGCCGGCGATGCCGCCTTTTCGATGCTCGCGGACGATCAAGCGCTGCGCTCCGTGCTGATCGATGGCGGCTTGCTCAAGCACGCGCCGAAAGGCCTCGTGCACGTGAACATGGCAACCATTTCGGCGGCGCTCGCCGTCGAACTCGCGCAATTGCACGCGCAGCATGGCGTCGCTTACGTGGCCGCGCCCGTGCTTGGCCGGCCGGATGTCGCGGCGGCGGGCAAGCTCAACATTCTCGCGGCCGGCGCCGATGCCGACATCGCGCGCGTGCAACCCGTCTTCGACGCGCTCGGTCAAAAAACCTGGCGCGTGGGCCACGAACCGCAGCACGCCAACGTGCTCAAGCTGGCGGCGAATTTCATGCTGGCGTCGGCGATAGAAAGTTTCGGCGAAGCGGCCGCGCTCGTGAGCGGACACGGCATCGAGGCGCAGACGTTGCTCGACGTCATCACGAATTCGCTGTTTCCGGGGCCGGTTTATCAGGGCTACGGCAAGATGATCGCGGAGCGTCGTTACGAGCCCGCGCTCTTCAAGGCGCGGCTCGGTCTGAAGGACGTGCGCCTCGCGATAGCCGCGGGCGACGCGGTCAACGTGCCGCTGCCGGTCGCGAGCGTGGTGCGCGACAACCTCGTCGACGCGCTTGCCCACGGCGACGGCGAAAAGGACTTCGCGGTGCTCGGGCAAGTGGCGGCGCGCCGCGCGGGACGATGATCGTTGAAAAGAAACGTCTGTTCTAACGGGTTCGTGATTTGCTGGGATGGCTATGCATCGAACGTAATTAAAAATAGCTGGGAGACGTCATGCCATCGAACCGCATCGCCTTCGCCGCGCTTTGCTGGGGCGCCTTGTCGAGCGCGCCCGCTCACGCCGACGACACCCCGAGCCCGTGCGATGCGCTGAAGCGCATCGTGGCGGCGGCGCCGAATTTCTCGTCACTCTCCGCAATCGATGGACGGCCCGTCGCGTTGGCATACGGCGACGGCGCGAGCTGCGCGGCGTCGCAAAGCAACTATCGATGCACCTGGACGCCGCACGGCGGAGCAAGCGCCGATGCGCTGCAAAGCGTCGCGGCGGACATCGCTTCCTGTCTGCCGGACGCCACCCACGATCAGAATTCACCCGCGCGCCAGCACTTTTATCTTGGCGCACGCGGCGCGCGCACGGAGATCGCGGCATCGCAGGCGAGCGAGAACAAGCTGAAGCTCGAAATCTACGGCAACCGGTGAGGCTATCGTGACGAAGCGCATCCTCATAGCCGACGCCGACGACGACGCCCTGAGCGGTCTCGCCAATCTCCTGAATGGAATGGGGCACGAAGTGGCGCTCGCCGCCAATGGCGCGCAAGCCGTGCACGTGGCCGCGCAGTTTTCGCCGGATGTCGTGATTCTGGATATCGGCGCGCCGCTGTTGGATGGGCTCGCCGCCGCGCGTGATTTGCGCCGCACGCCCACAGGTCACGCGATGATGCTCGTTGCGCTCACGGGTTGGGGTCAGCCGCAACACCGCGAACTAACGATGGATGCGGGCTTCGACGTACATCTAGTGAAGCCAATTTCATCGGATCAACTGCAGTTCATTCTCTCGATGACGCAGCCGTGAAATATTCCGTGTTGATCGCATGCAACGGAGATGTTGCATCGCATCAAATTTAACGATATAGTTACTCCTGTCTCCTCCATGTCTCCACTGATATGGATTCAGCCCGCCAAACTAGGCGGGCTTTTTTTCGTCCGCAGCAAACCATGCAGCCAATAAAAAGCCGATCCGCTGACGAAGCGAACCGGCTTTTCTGCTTTCCGAGGGATAACGATCAGCGCGTGAGCCCGGCTTCCTCGTCGGCACCGATGGCCAGATTCATGCATTGAATCGCCGCGCCGGATGCGCCCTTGCCAAGATTGTCGAGCCGCGCCACGGTCACGAAACGCTCTTCGTTGCCGAACACGAAAATCTCGACACGGTTCGTGTCGTTGCACGCTTGCACGTCGAAGAAACCGTTGTCGAGATTGCTTTCGGCATCGAACGGAAGCACGCGCACGAACGGCTCGTTGTTGTAGTACTCGGCGAGCATATCGCGCACGTCCTGCGGTTTCGCCTTGCGCGCGAGCTGGTCGGGGGAGAAATATGTCGTCACCGCCAGACCCTTCAGGAACGGGCCGACTATTGGCGTAAAAATCGGCGCGCGCTTCAAACCCGTGCGCACCGACATTTCCGGCAGATGCTTGTGCGTGAGGCCGAGCGCGTACGGACGCGGACTCGCCAAACGCGCGTCGCCGCCGGCTTCGTATTCGGCGATCATCTTCTTGCCGCCACCGCTGTAGCCGGTGATCGAATAGGCGTGCGCGTCGAAATCGGCGGATACGAGACCGCCCGCGACGAGCGGTTGTACCGACAGTACGAACGCCGATGCATGGCAGCCCGGTACGGCGATGCGCTTCGCAGTACGCAGACGTTCCCGCTGCGCGCGCGACAGTTCGGGCAGACCGTACGCCCAGTCGTCCTGCGTGCGAAACGCGGTGCTGGCGTCGATCATGACGGTGCGAGCGTTGTCCTTGTCGACGAGCGAAACCGATTCGCGCGAGGCGACATCCGGCAGGCACAGAAAGGTCACGTCGGATGCGTTGATGAGGCGGCGGCGTTCCTCGACGTCCTTGCGCTTCGTGTCGTCGATACGCAGCACTTCGATGTCACGGCGTCCCGACAGATATTCGAAAATCTTAAGGCCGGTGGTGCCTTCCTGTCCGTCGACAAATACTTTCGTGGTCATCTCGATCTCACTGGTTCGGCGCGACGACGCAAATGGTTGCAACGCCTACGCGCTCGCCGCAAAAACGGACATTTTAAGGCGTTTCCGAGACGCGTTGATGTCCGTTGTCCGCAACGAGCGCGTGCAGGCTGTCAAACGCGCCGCCCAAGCGGCGCGCGTGCCTTACTTGCCGGTCCAGCGAGCAGTCACGGCAGCGATTCGCGCGCCAAACACGCGGGCGCTTTCGAGATCGCCGGGCGGCGGCGCTTCGTCCGGCGATGCATCCGCGGGCGATTGCGTCAGCAACCCGGTCGAGCCGCCGACGAAGTTCAGGTCGTTGCGGGTGGCGGCCTTCGTGTTCGACGGCATCATGCCGGTGCCCGCCCAGATCATGCCGTGTTGCATGGCGAGCGTGACGAAGTAGGAAATCGTCAGGAACTTGTCGCCGTTCATGGTCGCGGAATTGGTGAAGCCAGCCGCGATCTTGTCTTTCCATTTTTGCGCGAACCAGGGTTTGGAACTGGCGTCGGCGAATTTCTTGAAGTCGGCGGACGGGCCGCCCATGTACGTCGGCGAGCCGAAAACGATGGCGTCGGCGGCATCCAGTTCGGCCCAGGCGGCGTCGTCGAGATCGCCGACTGCGATCAGTTTGGCGTTGGCGCCTGCGTCCGTGGCGCCGGCCAGCACGGCTTCGGCGGCTTTCTTCGTGTGGCCGTAGCCGCTGTGATAAACGATGATGATGTTCGACATGGTTTCCTTTAGCCGCGATGAATTCGCGGTGCGTCTCGACTGCACGCGTGTGGGTTTGCTCTTCGTGGCGACGGCATGAAAGCCACCACTCGACGAAGGCGGCGGGCGAGCGGAACCAGTCTAGCAAAGACAAATTTCGTTCTGCGGACACGGATGCGGCAGCGTTACGCTTGCCGGCCCGTTCATTACCGGCCGTAAGTGAAGGTCAACTGCGCCGAAGCGATGCTTACCGTGCGGATTTCGTGTTCGAACATCAGCGCGGGCGTACCTTGCCGCAGTCGCAGGTCGTCGCTGCGCAGCGCATACACCGTCACGATATAGCGGTGCGCCTTGCCAGGCGGAGGGCACGGACCGCCGTAACCGTCGGTGTCCCAGTCGTTGCGGGCTTCCACCGCGCTCATTTTGCGCAGCGCGCCGGCGGCGCTCGCATTGGCCGGTATATGCGTCACACCCGCCGGAATGCCGGCGACGGCCCAATGCCACCAGCCGCGGCCGGGGGCGTCGGGATCGAATACGGTGATCGCAAAACTGCGCGTATCGGTGGGCGCGCCGCGCCATGAAAGCTGCGGTGAGCGATTGCCGCCCTTGCAGTCGGATTCATTGAAAAGAAGATCGCGCGAAACCGGCTTTCCCGGAACTAGATCGACGCTTGAAACGGTGAATGCCGGTTCAGCCACGGCGTCTTGTGGCATGAAAATCACCGCCAATATCCACGTCGAGAGTGCGAATAACGTAAGACCGGCCGGACTCTCGGTTCGACATGCGAGGCGCATGTAGCTGACTCCTGTCAGTGCCGTTGCGCCTTATATCAGCGTTTCGATGGCTGCAACGATGTTTTTTGTCTCAGTGATGCGCTTCATGCCAAGTTGCAGTTTAACATTGCAACAAAGCATTAAAAGCTTGCACCTTGAGACTAAACCTATGGCGCAGTTCAAATGTGTCTGAAATTAAAAACGAGATGACGCCTTGACGGCGGCGACTTCGGCAGCTATCAAAGAGAAAATGAATATCCCGACAGTGATTCGCGCGGCATCAGACGAACCAATATTCTGGGGCAGTAAATGAGCCAGCGAATAAAAGTCATCATTGCAGACGATCATCCGGTCATCTTGTTCGGCGCCACTCAGGCGCTCAACAAGTTTCCGGAGGTCGACGTCATTGGTCAGGCCAAGCAATCCACCGAGCTTATTCAATTGCTGCAAAAATCGCATTGCGACGTTCTCGTAACCGATCTTGCAATGCCGGGCGGCTCTTATGGCGATGGCATGCCGCTGCTCGGCTATATCGGCAGGCAATTTCCCCGGGTAAAACTCGTTGTCCTGACCATGCTGGAAAACCCGGCCTTGCTCAAACGTCTGCGCGAAGTCGGTGTCATGTCGATCATCAACAAAGCCGACGACATGAACCATATCGGCTGGGCAATTCAGCACGTCATGCGCGGTCAGGAGTATCTCGGGCCATCGGTCAAGGCGGCGCTCGACAGCATGGGAATGAGCGGAAGCGGTCAGCAACGCAGCGTGATTCTTTCCAAGCGTGAACTCGAAGTGGTGCGGCTCTTCGTCTCGGGCATGACGATCACTGAAATAGCGGGGCAATTGCGGCGCAGTATTAAAACCATCAGCACGCAAAAGAACACCGCTATGCGCAAACTGGGTATCGAGCGAGATTCCGAATTGTTTCAGTATGCACAAAGTAATGGCTTGATGAATCTCTCGGCATATTCGGGCGACGGTTCCGTGGAAGACGTGCCCATTCCAGATTCAAATTAGGTTCGCACCATTTAACCGCTGGACGAATTGAAAAAAGCCGCTGATGTCATGTCAGCGGCTTTTTCGTTTTCATTCTCAACCAGCGATTGCTTTAAAGACTTATTGCGGCGCAGCCGTCGCTCCGCCGTGTGCCGCCGACCATTCGGCAGGCGCGTGCAGGAACTTCTCGACCTCATCCAGCGTCTTCGATTCGAAATAGCCTTGTTCCTTGGCGACGCGCAGCACGTCCCACCACGTCGCGAGCGCGTGCAGATTCACGTCGATATCCTTCAGCACCGACACGCTCTCTTTAAAAATGTTGTAGTGAAAGAGCACGAAGCAGTCGTTCACCGTTGCGCCGGCCGTGCGCAGCGCATTAATGAAGTTGATCTTGCTGCGGCTGTCGGTGGTCAGGTCTTCCACCAGCAGCACGCGCTGGCCTTCGGTCAGAAGACCTTCAATCTGCGCGTTGCGACCAAAACCCTTGGGCTTCTTGCGAACGTATTGCATCGGCACCATCAGGCGATCCGCCAGCCACGCCGCGAAAGGAATACCCGCCGTCTCGCCGCCTGCAACCGCGTCGATTTGTTCGTAGCCGACGTCGCGCAGAATGGTCGCCTCGGCCATTTCCATCAGACCGCGACGCACGCGCGGATAGGAAATCAGCTTGCGGCAGTCGATATACACTGGGCTCGCCCAGCCGGACGTGAAGATATACGGTTTTTCCGCGTTGAAGTGCACCGCCTGTACTTCCAGCAAAATCTTGGCGGTGGTGTCGGAGATCGTCTGGCGATCGAAGCCTGTCATGGGCGAATCCTTGGACTTGGATGGTGGCGCTTGGTCGAAGCGGGAGGCGGCCGCGTGGGGCCCTGGCGCATTAACAGGCAGAACGAGCCGCTTTTGGACGGCGTTCGTGCGGTTCCTGCGCGCGTAGGCCGAAATTTTACCCGAGGTGAGACGTTCGGGCGAGCGGCGCTCGGGACAGCGCCTATTTTTTGAGCGTCTTGTAGCCGCGTGGTCGTCGCACTTAAACTCGCGCAACTTCGCCCGCCGTGCTCCCACATGACTCCCGCTTCCCCTTCCGTCGATACCCCGAATCACCGCCACGCGCTGCACGCGCTCATCGCTTCCATTCTCGGCTATGCGATGGATGGCTTCGATCTCCTGATCCTCGGCTTCATGCTGCCCGCGATCGCCGTGGATCTGCACCTCACGCCCGCGCAGGCAGGTTCGCTCGTCACGTGGACGCTGGCCGGCGCGGTCGCGGGCGGCGTGGTGTTCGGCATGCTCTCCGATTACTTCGGCCGTGTGCGCATGCTGACCTGGACCATTCTCCTGTTCGCCGTCTTCACCGGCCTGTGCGCGCTTGCAAGAGGATACGGCGACTTGCTGGTCTATCGCACCATCGCGGGCATTGGGTTGGGCGGGGAGTTCGGCATTGGCATGGCGCTCGTCGCCGAGGCATGGCCGGCTCGGCTGCGGGCGCGCGTGTCCTCGTATGTCGGGCTTGGCTGGCAACTCGGCGTGCTTGCCGCCGCGCTTCTCACGCCGCTTTTGCTGCCGATGATCGGCTGGCGCGGCATGTTCGCCGTCGGCTTGTTGCCGGCGGTCGCGTCGTTCTTCGTGCGGCGCAAGGTCGCCGAACCCGTGCTCTTCACGGAACGTCGCGCGAAGCACGCGCCGCGCAAGCTGCCGCTCGGACGTCTCTTCGACACCGCGCGCACGACGCGTGCGAGCCTCGGCGTGATCGTGCTGTGCTCGGTGCAGAATTTCGGCTATTACGGGCTGATGATCTGGCTGCCCAGTTATCTATCCAAGACCTTCGGCTATTCGCTCACGAAGTCGGGTCTCTGGACCGCCGTCACCGTGCTCGGCATGGCGCTCGGCATCTGGCTCTTCGGCGTCGCGGCCGACCGCTTCGGCCGCAAGCCCGCGTTTCTCTTCTATCAGATCGGCGCGGTGGCAATGGTCTTCGTCTATTCGAACTTGACGAGCCCCGGCGCGTTGCTGGTAGGCGGCGCGGTCATGGGCGTGTTCGTCAACGGAATGATCGGCGGTTACGGCGCGCTCATCTCCGAAATCTATCCGACCGAGGCGCGCGCCACCGCGCAAAACGTGCTGTTCAATATCGGCCGCGCGGTCGGCGGACTGGGTCCGGTCGTGGTTGGCGCGCTTGCCGCGAAGTATTCGTTCGCGACTGCGCTCGCATTGCTGGCATCGATCTATTTACTCGATATATTTGCCACGCTCTTTCTCATTCCCGAAAAACGCGGCGCCGAACTCGACTGATTGACCGTTCGGCCTAGGGAAAATGCTGCTGCGCGCCATCTGGAAGGCGAGGTGTACACTGGTCGTCCCAAAAATTAAAGCTCCGGCCGTCCCGTTTGATCCTTACGGGCGGCACGCCGCGTCTATCCGATGCGCCGGGCGACTGAAGACATTGGTCCATCGAATCACACTCCACACTCAATGTTGAGCGGTCGTCGGCGGTGTGAACCCTGTTCAAAATATTTCTAACGTCTCAGGCTAATCATGGACGAACAACTGAAGCAAAGCGCTCTCGCATATCACCAATATCCGCGTCCGGGCAAGATCTCCGTCACGCCGACCAAACCGCTTTCCAATCAGCTGGATTTATCGCTTGCGTATTCGCCGGGTGTAGCCGCCGCATGCATGGCGATCTTCGACGAACCGCTCGACGCGCAGAAATACACCTCGCGCGCGAATCTCGTCGGCGTGGTGACGAACGGTACGGCGGTGCTCGGCCTCGGCAACATCGGTCCGCTCGCGGCCAAGCCGGTGATGGAAGGAAAAGGGTGTCTGTTCAAGAAGTTCGCGGGCATCGACGTGTTCGACATCGAGCTCGACGAGACCGATCCCGACAAGCTCGTCGATGCAATCGCCATGCTCGAACCGACGCTCGGTGGCATCAACCTCGAAGACATCAAGGCGCCGGAATGCTTCTATATCGAGAAGAAGCTGCGCGAGCGCATGAAGATTCCCGTTTTCCATGACGATCAGCACGGCACGGCGATCATCGCATCGGCGGCAATTCTCAACGGCCTGAAAGTGGTCGGCAAGAAGCTCGACGAAATCAAGCTGGTTTGTTCGGGCGCGGGCGCAGCCGCTATCGCGTGTCTGGACTTGCTCGTCGATCTGGGCTTGAAGAAGTCGAACACGCTCGTCGTCGATTCGAAGGGCGTGATCTACGAAGGACGCGGCAACCTCGATGTGTCGAAGGAGCGCTATCAGGCGACCACCGACGCGCGTACGCTCGCCGATGCCATCGATCAGGCCGACGTTTTCCTCGGTTGTTCGAGCGCGGGCGTGCTCAAGCCCGAGATGGTCAAGGTGATGGCCGACAAGCCGCTGATTCTCGCGCTTGCCAATCCCGAGCCGGAAATTCGTCCGGAGGAAGCGAAGAAGGTGCGGCCGGACTGCATCATCGCGACTGGCCGTTCGGACTATCCGAATCAGGTCAACAACGTGCTGTGCTTCCCGTTCATCTTCCGTGGCGCGCTGGACGTGGGCGCCACGACCATTACCGAAGAGATGAAGCTCGCGTGCGTGCGCGCGATCGCCGAACTCGCGGAAGAAACCGACCAGGGCGATGAAGTCGCGAAAGCCTACGAAGGCCATTCGCTCGAATTCGGTCCGGAATATCTGATCCCGAAGCCGTTCGATCCGCGACTCATCATCAAGATTGCGCCGGCCGTGGCGCAGGCCGCGATGGATTCGGGCGTGGCGACGCGTCCGATTCAGGACATGGACGCGTATCGCGAGACGCTCGGCGCGACGGTGTATCGCACCGGCATGGTGATGCGGCCGGTGTTCGTGGCGGCGAAGGCTGCGCCCGCGCGCATCGCGTTTGCAGAAGGTGAAGACGAGCGCGTGCTGCGCGCAGCGCAGTTCGTGTTGCTGGAGAAGATCGCGAAGCCGATCATCATCGGCCGGCCGGCTGTCGTCGAAATGCGTCTGCAGAAGATGGGCTCGAAGCTCAAGCCTGGCGTCGATTTCGAGATCGTGAATCCGGAAGACGATCCGCGTTATCAAAAGAGCTGGCAGGCGTATCACGAAATCGCCGCGCGTGAAGGCGTGACGCCCGAAAGCGCGAAGGCCGCGCTGCGCAAGTTCAACACGCTGATCGGCGCGATCCTGGTTCATACCGGCGACGCCGACGGCATGATCTGCGGTCTCATCGACACATATCAGGATCACCTCAAGTTCATCGATCAGGTGTTGGGCAAGTCCGAAGGCGCAAACAACTTCGCGGCGATGAATCTGCTGATGCTGCAAGGGCGCAATCTCTTCATCAGCGATACCTACGTCAACGAAACGCCAACGCCCGAGCAGCTTGCCGACATGACGATTCTCGCCGCGCGCGAGATCGAGCGCTTCGGCATTTCGCCGAAGGTGGCGCTGGTGTCGAACTCGAACTTCGGCAGCGTGCCAAGCGCGTCGAGCAAGCGGATGGCCGAAGCACGCAAGCTGATCGCAGAACGCGCGCCGGACCTCGAAGTCGATGGCGAAATGCACGGCGACGCCGCGTTGTCCGAAGCGGTGCGCAAGGCTTCGTTCCCCGGCACGACGCTCACCGGCGAAGCGAACCTGCTCATCATGCCGAACGTGGAAGCCGCGAACATCACGTACAACCTGCTCAAGATGGTGAGCGGCGAGGGCGTGACGGTCGGACCGTTCCTGCTGGGCGCGGCAAAGCCCGTGCACATCCTGACGCCGGCCGCGACCGTGCGACGGATCATCAATATGACGGCGGTGGCTTCGGCGAACGCGAAGGTGGCGAATAACAAGTAAGGGCAAAACGGCGGCTTCTCGGAGAGGTCGCCGCTTCTCTTTGGACGCACGAAAGACAAAAGGGCGGTCCTCGCGGATCGCCCTTTCGTTTCAAACAGCGCGTAACCCAGGCCTTACGCTACCTGTCGCGCCTGACCGCCCTCGTTGTTTCTCCACCGCGTCAGCAGCGCATTCCACTTGATCCGCGCCGCCTTCACGTTGTTGTCCTTCACGTGGCCGTAACCGCGCATCGAATCCGGCAGATTCGCCAGTTCGATGGCAAGCGCCAGCTTCTGCGGCGTCAATCCACCGATCAGCTCCTTCACCAGCGCCTCGTATTCCACGATCAGCGCGCGCTCCATCTTCCGCTCCTCGGTTCTGCCGAACGGATCGAGCGCCGTGCCGCGCAGAAACTTGAGCTTCGCGAGCCCGCGCATGGCGGACATCATCCACGGGCCATATTGCTTTTTCACCAGATGGCCGTGCTGGTCCTTCTTCGACATGCTCGGCGGCGCGAGATGGAACTTGATCTTCCAGTCGCCTTCGAAACTGTTCTTCACCTTGTCGAGAAAAGCGGGGTCCGCATAGAGACGCGCGACTTCGTACTCGTCCTTGTACGCCATCAGCTTGTGCAGATTCTTCGCGACGGCTTCGGTCAATTGATATTGGCCATCGCCGACGCCGAGTTCCGCCTCGGCGGCACGTACCATTGCGACGAGTCGGCCATAACGCGTTGCATACGCGGTGTTCTGATACTTCGCAAGATAGTCGAGGCGCTTGTCGATGAGCGCGTCGAGCGCCTTCGGCGTGTGCAGCGCGATGATCTTGCCCGCGCCTTCCGGCGCGCTGCCGCGTTGCGCTTCGGTCAGCTTGCGTAGCGAGTCGAGATCGTGCGCGGCGCGACGGCCCCATTCGAACGCGGCCAGATTCTTTTCGACTTGCACGGCGTTCAACTCGATCGCGCGCACGAGCGATTCATGCCGCAACGGCACCCAGCCTTTTTGCCATGCGTAGCCGAGCACGAACGGATTCGTGTAGATGGCGTCGCCCATTAGCGCGACGGCGAAGCGGTTGGCATCGACGAGCGCGACATGTTCGCCCGCCGCCGCACGGATGTCGGCTTCAGCGCTCGCGCCGGGAAAGCGCCAGTTCGGGTCCTTGATGAACGCAGCGGTCGGCGTCTGCGCGCTGTTCACGACCACGCGCGTGTGATCCGGCTGCATGCGCGAGCCGCATTCGTCGCTGGCGGTGACGATCGCATCGCAACCGATGACGAGATCCGCCTCGCCCATGGCAATGCGCGTTGCGTGAATATCGCCCGGACGGTTGGCGATCTGCACGTGGCTCATCACCGCGCCGCCTTTCTGCGCGAGGCCGGTGACGTCGAGCACGGTCACGCCTTTCTGCTCCAGATGCGCCGCCATGCCGAGCAGCGCGCCGATGGTCACGACGCCCGTGCCGCCGACGCCCGTCACCAGCACGCCATATGGCCGGCCGATATCCGGTAGGTCAGGCGCGGGCAGGGCCGGCATGCCGCCGGCTTCGACAGTCGTCGCTTTGGGCTTCTTCAACTGACCGCCTTCGACCGTGACGAAACTCGGGCAAAAGCCGTTCAGACACGAATAGTCCTTGTTGCAGCTCGACTGATTGATCTGCCGCTTCGTGCCGTACTCGGTATCGAGCGGTTCGACCGAAAGGCAGTTCGACTTCACCGAACAGTCGCCACAACCTTCGCAAACCGCTTCGTTGATCACCACGCGCTTCGCCGGATCGGGAAACGCGCCGCGCTTTCTGCGGCGGCGCTTTTCGGTCGCGCAGGTTTGGTCGTAGATCAGGATGGACGTGCCGGGAATCTCGCGTAGTTGCCGCTGAATGTCGTCGAGTTCATCGCGATGATGCACGTCGATGCCCGGCGCGAGTCCCGTGCTCGGCGTGTACTTCTCGGGCTGATCCGTGACGATGACGATGCGCGCCGCGCCTTCCGCCGCGAGCTGATGCGTGATCTGCGGCACGGTCAGCACGCCGTCGACGGGTTGGCCGCCGGTCATCGCGACGGCGTCGTTATAAAGAATCTTGTAGGTGATGTTCACCTTCGCCGCGATCGCCGCGCGAATGGCGAGCAGGCCGGAGTGGAAGTAGGTGCCGTCGCCGAGATTGGCGAAGACGTGCTTGTCGTTCGTGAACGGCGCCTGGCCGACCCACGCGACGCCTTCGCCGCCCATCTGACTGAACGTGCTCGTGCTGCGGTCCATCCACACCGTCATGTAGTGGCAGCCGATTCCCGCCATCGCGCGCGAGCCTTCAGGCACGTTCGTCGACGTGTTGTGCGGACAGCCCGAGCAGAACCACGGCTTGCGCTCCACTTCCACACGCGGACGCGCGAGCGCTTTCTCTTTCGCCTCGATCACGGCAATGCGCGCCGCGATGCCCGCGCGTACATCGGCGGGCAGATCGAACTTTTCGAGACGCGTCGCAATGGCCTTCGCGATGATCGCTGGCGAGAGTTCGTAGTGCGCGGGCAGCAACCAGTTGCCCATCGGCACGGACCATTCGCCGCCTGCACCGTCTTTCTCGTCGAACTTGCCGAAGACGCGCGGACGTTGCGCATCGGGCCAGTTGTACAACTCTTCCTTGATCGCGTATTCGAGAATCTGGCGCTTTTCCTCGACCACCAGAATCTCGTCGAGACCGCGCGCGAATTCGTGCGCGCCTTGCGCTTCGAGCGGCCACACGCAGCCGACCTTATAGAGACGAATGCCGATTTGCGCGCAGGTGGCGTCGTCGAGACCGAGATCGGTCAACGCCTGACGCACGTCGAGGTACGCCTTGCCCGCCGTCATGATGCCGAAGCGTGCGTTGGGCGAATCGATTTCCACGCGGTCCAGCTTGTTCGCGCGCACGTAGGCGAGCGCGGCGTACCACTTGTAGTCGAGCAGACGCGCTTCCTGCACGAGCGGCGGATCGGGCCAGCGAATGTTCAGGCCGCCGTCGGGCATGGCGAAATCGGTCGGAATCACGATCTTCGTGCGATGCGGATCGATATCCACCGACGCCGACGATTCCACCACGTCGGTCACGCATTTCATCGCGACCCAGAGGCCGGAGTAGCGGCTCATCGCCCAGCCGTGCAGGCCGAAGTCGAGATATTCCTGCACGTTCGACGGAAACAGAACCGGCAGGCCGCACGCCTTGAAAATGTGTTCGGATTGATGCGCGAGCGTCGATGACTTCGCGGCGTGGTCGTCACCAGCGAGCACGAGCACGCCGCCGTGCGTCGCCGAACCAGCCGAATTGCCGTGTTTGAAGACATCGCCGGTGCGGTCGACGCCCGGACCCTTGCCATACCACATCGAGAAGACGCCGTCGTATTTGGCGCTCGGGTACAGGTTGACCTGTTGCGAGCCCCAAACGGCGGTGGCCGCGAGGTCTTCGTTGACGCCGGGCTGAAACACGACCTGATGTCCGGCGAGATGCTTTTTCGCCTTCCAGAGCGACTGGTCGAGTCCGCCGAGCGGCGACCCGCGATAACCGGAAATGAATCCAGCGGTGTTAAGGCCAGCGGCTTTGTCGCGCTCTTGCTGCAGCATCGGCAGACGCACCAGCGCCTGGATGCCGCTCATATAGGCGCGGCCGCGTTCCAGCGTGTATTTGTCGTCTAGCGTGACGGATTTGAGTGCGGCTTCTAGCGAAGCTCTTTGTTCTGCGTCTAGCGGGGCGTTCATTCTGTGTACTCCTCCACCCGAGTTTGGGATCACCAAAGCATGTTCCGGGCCGCAGCGTCTTGTGAACGCTCAGGCCGGGACTTCCCAGTTTGCCGATGCTCACGGATTTCAGACAGTGGTACTAACCCGTTGAAAAATACGCACTTACTCGCGCTTTGCATTAAAACGTTGCCGCAAGTGGGCGATTCAGGACAGTTTTGTTACGGCGTGTAAGTTCGACCGAATCGCGGAACCCATGCGCGGATGCATGTCTAAATGAACGCTTGTGGGGAATGCGCGCCATTCCGGAAGGAATGCGGCGGTCGTTGCAAGTGCCGTAAATCGCAGTCAGAAGGAGTCAATAAAAAATGAAGCAAGGTCACATCCAGAGCTTTTTAATGGTCTCGGCGGCCTTTTTCGCTATCAACGCACCGATTGGCGGTGCGCGTGCGAATGCGCCGCAAAATGCGGCATCGCCCGTTCCGCGAATTTCGCAAGTCCGCGTGCCGTCGGCACAAACCGGCGCCGGCATGCGCCGTAAATCCGAACGCAGCGACGACACGGCCGCATAAAGCCAATCGCTCTATTCTTTGCGGCTCGGCGTTGTCGAACGAACCGCGGAAAAGAAGAAGGGACATGAACCTGAGTGGTCATGTCCCTTTTCTTTTAGCGCTTACGCTGGTTACTAGTTGGCGGTCGTGTCTTTGAGCACGCCACGGCGCATCTGATCCAGTTCGATCGATTCGAACAGCGCCTTGAAGTTGCCTTCACCGAAGCCCTGATTGCCCTTGCGCTGAATGATCTCGAAGAAAATCGGCCCGATCTGGTTCTCGGTGAAGATTTGCAGCAGGATTTCGTCGTGCACACCGTCGATCAAAATCTTGCGCTTCTTTAGTTCCGCGACCGATTCGCCGTGGTCCGGCACGCGCCGGTCCACGAGTTCATAGTAAGTGTCGATGGTATCGAGAAGCGCGATTTTCGACGCGCGAAGGCCGTCGACCGTGTTGTAGATGTCGTCCGTCCCGAGCGCGATGTGCTGAATGCCTTCGCCGCGATACGCGTCCAGATATTCCTGAATCTGGCCGGCATTTTCCGAACCTTCTTCGTTGATCGGAATACGGATCTTGCCGCAGGGCGAGCTCATCGCCTTGGACTTGACCGCCGTCACTTTCCCTTCGATGTCGAAATAACGCGCTTCGCGGAAATTGAAAAGCCGCTCGTAAAACTCGGCCCATTCGACCATCCGGCCGCGATGCACGTTATGCGTGAGGTGATCGATATACGTGAGGCCGTTGCCAACCGGATTCGGCGAAGCGCCGGGAATTGGCTCGAAATCGACGTCGTAAATGCTGATGTCGCCGATGCTGCCCGGCTGCGCGCCGTTTTTGCCGCGCCAGCGATCGACGAAGTAGATCAGCGAATCGCCGATTCCCTTGATCGCCGGAATGTTCAATTCCATCGGGCCGTTCTTGTTGTCGAAGCCCCACGCGCCCAAGTCCAGCGCGCGTTTGTAGGCTTGAGCGGCATCGGCGACGCGGAATGCGATGGCGCAAATCGACGGGCCGTGCAGACGCGCAAAGCGCTGCGCGAACGAATCCGGCTCTGCATTGACGATGAAATTGATTTCGCCTTGCCGGTAAAGCGTCACGTCCTTGTGACGGTGCCGCGCAATGGCGGTGAAACCCATTTGCTCGAACAGTTTGCCGAGCGCGACGGGATCGGGCGCGGTGTATTCGATGAATTCGAAGCCGTCGGTGCCAACGGGATTTTCCCAAGTCGATGCGGTCATGCGCGTGTCTCCTGATGTTCGTTTCGATATCGAGACAGTCTAGTCAAGCTGGAGCAGCAAAAGCTTGCGAAACAAATCGCGTGTTTCTAGAATTGCGCAACAACCTGCCGTATCGCGCCTCAAACGAGCCAGAACGTGCCTGGAATAGAACTCGACACCATCGACAGGAAGATTCTCGCGATCCTTCAGGAAAACGGCCGGCTTTCGAATCAGGAAATCGCGGATAGAGTCAGTTTGTCACCGAGTCCGTGCTTGCGGCGCATTCGGCGCCTGGAAGAACTTGGCGTGATTCGCGGCTACGTCGCGCTGCTCGACGCGAAAAAGCTCGGGCTTGGGCTGCTCGCCTACATCAACGTGCGACTGGAAAAACGCGGCGGCGTTCCACTCGCGGCCGGGTCGCAGAATCCGCCAACGCATGCCGATCTGTTTCGCGACGCGGTGCGCGCGTGGGACGAAGTCGTCGCGTGCGACGCGATGACTGGCGAAATGGACTTTCTGCTGCGCGTTCAGGTACGCGACATGGAGCACTTTTCGCGCTTCATGCAGGAACGACTGCTGCACCATCCTTCGGTGATCGACGTGCGTTCGAGTTTCTCGCTCGAACGAATCAAGGACACGACGGCGCTGCCGTTGCGTTGAAATGAAGAAAGGGCGGTCAGAGCCGCCCTTTCTTTGGTGAGATACGTGGACTGCGATTCAGGCCACGGTTGCCGCAGGCATGAACGCCTGAAAAACCTTCGACGCCCGATGGGCCTGCCGTTTGATCGCGTAATCGAAGACGGCGGCCTGTTCCTGAAGCATCTCGGCCATGATGCTGCCTTGATCGGCGGGCGCGAGCGAGAGATACGCGTCCGCTTCGCCATATGCGTATTCGATCTTCATCCCCGATTTCCGGGCGATGTGCATCATGGTCTTGTTGCGCGACAAACAATGCATGTAGAGCTGCGAGACTTTCGAATTGCGGCTGCGCATGGCGGCGCGCTCGAACATTTTGGTGCCGATGCCCCGGCCACGCGCGCTTTCGAGAACCGAGACGCCGAACTCGGCGGTACGCTTTTCGCCATCGACTGGAAGATAGGCCAGATGGCCGACGCCGATCAACTGCAGCGCGTTGTCGAACACGCCAAAAACGGTGTCGTTAGCAAAGTTGATGTTGCGAACGTAATTTTCGATGACGTGATCCGGCACGATCTGCCCGAAACGCAGCAGTCGGTCGTCTTCATCGAGCGCGAGGAAGTGTGTCTGCAGCCGTTCGCGATCAGCCGACGACAACTCGCGGACCAGAACCGGCAGACGCGCGGATGCAGGCAGCGGATCGCTAGCGACTATCTGCGCGGCAGTGCGGTCGATGTTCAATTCCACGATGATTCTCCTCGGTGATGCGGGCATGTTGCACAGCAAAAACAATTTTAGCCCAATCGAGGAAAGCGGGTACGGGAAAACCCTTAATCAAAGCTGGAGGAGACGTTCTAAATAGCTACGGAAAACGTTTGTATTCTATATAAATCAATGACTTATAGAGTGTGTCAGCGTGCAACAGCTTCATTGCTGCAACGCAATATCGCTCAGGCTTCGGTGTTCAGGCCGTTTTCGATCATCGCGACGACTTGCTCGCCGAACTCACGATATCCGAGCCTGCCGCCCGGTTTGAGCCACGTGAAAGTCCAGTTGATCATGCCGAAAACCATCATGGTCAGCGCGGTTTGGTTTTCTCTCGTCACGCGCTTCGGGTACGCGCGCGCCAGTTGCCGCGCGAACGCAGCGACGATATCCCGCTGGCGATCCAGCACGATCTCGCGCTGCACGTCTTCCAGATATTTGACGTCGTTCAATAGCGCGACGTGCCGGCTATGAGAGGTCTCGTATTCGGCAAGGAACGCCCGCACCAGTTCAGCGAAAGCCTCGCGCTCGCCCAGTCCGCGTCGCTGGCTCGCGGCTTCCACTTCCGCGATGATCAGCATCAGCCGCTTGGTGTAGCGGTCGAGCAGATCGAAAAGAATCGCTTCCTTGCTCTCGTAATAATGATAGAGGCGCGCTTTCGACGTGCCGCTCGCGGCTGCCAAGTCGGCCATCGACGTGCTGGGGTAACTCGTCTGCGCAAATTTCGCGGCGGCAAGCTCCAGAATCTGCTCGCGTTGCGTCTCGTGATCGGGCGCTTTGGTTCGGGCCATTGGGTCGGAAGATGCGTTCTTGTCGGTTTTAGCGCCGCAATTCGGCCTGCACGATATCCGACGGCGTGCCGCGTATTTTAAGCCGCCCCGCCGTGACGAGTTCGCGGCATCGCCAGAAAGCGATCGAATCGCTGAGAAGGAAATCGAAGCGGCGCGCCATTGCGCCACCGGCGATCCGCCGCGCGGGCTGCCATTCGGGGCTGGCTAGGTCGAGCAGGGCTTCGTCGACGTCGAACCAGCTTCCCGAAACCAGCATGTTGTCGCGCAGCCGACGTGTCTCCGCGCTCGCATGCTTCGCCTCCTGCCATTCGAGCGCCAGCCGGCTAATGCGCAGCACCGAAATCGGCGCGGCGCTCGGCAACTTCTTTAGCAACTGTCCAGGTGAAAACATGCCGACAGCGGTCGCGCGATCGGCACGCCGGAGCGGATCTGAATGCGCGTCGGATGCTTCGATCGGCAGGTCGTCGTAGTTGAGCTTCGCCTCGTTAAGACGTTGCGGCACGTTGCGCAGATGGTAGGCGACGCGCCGCAAGGTGAGCTGGTCGGCCGCACTCTGTCCGTGCCACACGACAATCTGCGCGTCGCCGCGCACGAGGCGTGTCAAGAGCGCCTGCTGCGCTTCGAGCTCGTCCTCGAATTCATTCGTGCTGGTGAGCACTTGACGCCAAAACGCTGCGCGCGTGAGCGAAGTGTCGTCGGCGTCTCTGAGCGGGCCGACCGCGAGATCGTCGCGCAGAGGGATGACACGGTCTGGACGGTCGGCTAGTCGAAGCGCTTCGGTGAGAGACAGGGCCGCGCTGTCGCCATTGGTGACGTGGATCGTGGTCATTGTTGTGGATTTGCCAGAAGGACTCGCGTTTTGCCGCTCGGACGAGCAGCAATCAGTCTACGCGAATCGATTTGCGACCGGCTGTGGGCTGGCGCGCTTCGGCAAACCATTTCAGAAGCGCGAACGGCGCGACCGCGAGGCCACGCCGTTCTAGCCGAAAGACGCCTTACCGCGTGCCGCTGGCGGTGAAATCCTCGGCATCGACGTCGTAGCCGGACGGTTCCCAGTGCACCGCGAACAGCGCAATCAAGCCGAGAAGCGGCGCAACCGCGATGATCCAGAACACCTTCGTGCCCAGCGCCGCCGACAGCACCGGAAACAGGAACAGGGACACGGTGGAACTAGCGCGCATCAACGTCTGATTGAAGCCGACGCCCACGCCGCGCAATGACGTCGGATAACTCAGCGACGCAAACGTCATGCTGTGCGAGCCTGGTCCGACGCCCTGGCCGAGCAGGAACGCGGCGAGCAGCGCGATCGCGATCGCCACCTGCGCACCGGTTGCCGGTTTGCCGACGACAGCGAGCCCGACGAGCGCCACCAACTGAAACGCGTAGCCGATCACGGTCAGATTCCACGCGCCGTACTTCGGCACGGTGCGCACGGAGAACAGGCCGCCCGCGAACGCGAACAGCAGATTGAGCGCGAGCGAGGCGAGGATCGTGGTGAGCATCGACTGCGCGAGGAAGCTCGAAATGATCACCGGCAAGCCGAACGCGACCGCGTTGTAGGCGAAGGACGATGCAATCGCAATGACGGTCGCGAGCACGGTTCTGCGTAAATACACGCCGCGCAGAAGCGCGCCGTAGTTGCTCCACGTCGCCTTGCGCGCCTTCGGAACGGTCGACGCAGCCGCTTCGACGCGAACCTCGACGCCATACGAACGTTTGAGAATCTCGGCGGCGCCCTTTAGATCGCCCTGATTCGCGGCCCACACGGGCGACTCGCTCATGTAACGGCTGCGAATTGCGATGATGAGAATGGCCGGCACAGCGCCGAAGCCGAGAATCAGCCGCCACAGCAAGCCTGCGTGATGCGCCGGCAGCACCGCGTACAAACCGAGCACCAGCAGATAGGACACGCTGATCGCGGCGTACCACGTTGGACACCACATGGCGACGCGCGCGGCCTTGTTGCCACGGCCTTGCAGACGCGAAAATTCGGCGAGAAAGGCCATTGCCACCGGAAGATCGATGCCGACGCCCAGCCCCATCACGAAGCGCGCGCCGCCGAGCACCCACGCGTTGGGCGCGAACGCGCAAGCAATGGCCGCGATCACAAAGAAGAACATATCGGCCATGAAGACGCGGTATCGGCCGATCTTGTCGGTGAGATAGCCGCCGAGAAATGCGCCGATGATCGCGCCGAACGTGATCGCCGATGCGACGAAACCGGTTCCCGTCGGGCTCAGCGAGAACTCACGGGCGATGTCCTTGATGCCGAACGCGAGCGCGCCGAGATCGTAGGCATCGAGGAAAATGCCGCCGAGCGCGATGGCGACGACCACGCGCGCGTCGCTGCCGATGGCGGCGCCACGATTGACGAGGCTGGAGACATCGGCGGCGCTGCGGATGACGGGGCGCGCATCGGCGGCGGCCGGAGCGGAAGCGCGTTCGGACGCGAGTGAGACGGACATAAGCGGGCGGAAAGTGAAAAAGTGTTGATGCAGCGAATCGCGCGATGCTACTGGCAGGGCTTGCCGCGACCAAATTCTTTTTTGTTATTTAATGACTTACGCGCGCCGGCGGGCTTTTCAGGCTGCAAGTTTCATCGGCGCGGATGCGACAATCGCGGCTCTTTCTCTTTTTCCATTCAGCATGGCGCCTGCAGAAAACATCGAAACGGTGAACGTCGCGGTCGTCGGTGGCGGACCGGCCGGGCTCATGGCCGCCGAGGCGCTCGCGGCGGGCGGCGCGCGCGTGGATGTCTTCGACGCGATGCCATCGGTCGGCCGCAAATTCCTGATGGCGGGCAAGGGCGGCATGAATCTGACGCACTCCGAAGCTGCCGACGCGTTTCTAGGCCGCTACGGCGCGCGCAGCGCCGAAATCGCGCCACTCCTTGCTCGCTTCGATGCCGACGCGCTTCGCCAATGGGTGCACGGCCTTGGCGTGGAAACGTTCGTCGGCAGTTCCGGCCGCGTCTTTCCGCGCGACATGAAGGCCGCGCCGATGCTGCGGGCCTGGCTGCATCGGCTGCGCGCGTCCGGCGTGACGCTGCACATGCGGCATCGATGGCTCGGTTTCACCGACGACGGCGCCTCGATCTCGCGCTTCGCGACGCCCGACGGGGAAAAGTGCATTCGTCACGACGCGCTGATTCTCGCAGCGGGAGGCGCGAGCTGGCCGCAACTCGGCTCGGATGGCGGCGCAATCGCGCATCTCGCCGCGCGCGGTGTGCCGGTGCGGCCTTTCGTGCCGTCCAATTGCGGTTTCGATACCGACTGGTCGCCGCATTTCCAAAGCCGCTTCGCGGGCGAACCGCTCAAGGCGGTGGCGATCGGTGTGGCGCGCGCGGACGGCCGGCTCGACTGGCGCACCGGCGAAGCGCTGATTACGGACCACGGTATCGAAGGAAGTCTGATTTACGCGCTGTCGGCGCCAATCCGCAATCGGCTCGCCGAAAACGACGGCGGAGCATCGACCATTCTGCTCGATCTCGTTCCGCAGCTTTCCGCCGAGCGGGTGCGTGCGGAGGTGCTGCATCCTCGTGGCGCGCGCTCGCTGTCGAGTCATTTGCAAAGCCGCCTTCATCTGACCGGCGTGAAAGCGGGCTTGCTGCGGGAATGTCTGACAAAGGCGGATTTCGGCGATCCCGAAACGCTCGCCGCTCGCATCAAGGCGCTGCCGTTGCGCGTTTTACGCCCGCGTCCGATCGCCGAGGCGATCAGCAGCGCGGGCGGCGTGGCGTTCGAAGCGCTCGACGAGCGCTCGATGCTTACCGCGCTGCCCGGCGTCTTCTGCGCGGGCGAAATGCTCGACTGGGAAGCGCCGACAGGCGGTTATTTATTGACGGCGTGTTTTGCGAGCGGGCTCGTGGCTGGGGAAGGCGCGCTCGCTTGGCTGGCGTCGCGCGGCTGAAGCGCGCTCAGGCCGCCACCAAGCGCCACAACGAAGTCACTTCCTTCGAGCGCGCCGCATACAGCGGATCGGTTTTATCGAATGCACGCGGATGCTGCGGCCGAATATCGATGCGGCCATCCACTTTCAATTTTGCCGCGTCGATCCACTCCTGCAACTGCGCGCGCGTGCGCAGCCCGAGATGCTCGGCGAAATCGGACAGAATCAGCCAGCCTTCGCCGCCGGGCGTGAGATGCGCGGCGAGGCCATCGAGAAAGCCGCGCAGCATCCGGCTTTCGGGATCGTAGATCGCGTGCTCGATCGCCGAACTCGGCCGCGCGGGCAGCCACGGCGGATTGCACACGACGAGCGGCGCGCGTCCTTCAGGAAAGAGATTCGCTTCGACCACATTCACTTGGCGATTCAGCCCGAGCTGCCCGATGTTCTCGCGTGCACAAGCCAACGCACGCGGATCGAGGTCCGTCGCGACGATTCGTTCGACGCCGCGCCGTGCAAGCACCGCCGCCAAAACGCCCGTACCGGTGCCGATATCGAAGGCCAGCGAAGTCGACGGAAGCGGCTGATTGGCAACGAGGTTGATGTATTCGCCGCGCACAGGCGAGAAAACGCCGTAATAGGGATGAATTTTCCCGCCCACCGCCGCGACATCCACGCCTTTCTTGCGCCACTCGTGCGCGCCGACTAGCCCGAGCACTTCTCGCAACGAAACCACCGACGCGTCACGAGCCGCGCCGTACGCTTCTTCGCACGCTTCCTGTACATTCGGCGCGCGGCGCAGCGGAATCGCATACTGCTCGTCTAGCGGCAGAAGCAGCATCGCCAGCGTTCGCGCACGTTGCGACTGCGCCAGACGATGCAGATTGAAGGTATCGACCGGCGAAGCAGCCGCCGCTTTTTCCCTTTCCGCCGCCGCCTTTTTCGGCTTGCGCGGCTTGTTGTCGATACGGCGCGCCATCGCCTGAAGCAACTGCCGCGCGTTTTGATAATCTCCGCGCCAAAGAATGCCGGTTCCTTCGCAGGCAAGGCGATACGCGTTGTCGGCCGTCATCTGGTCGTCGCCAATGACAATACGCTTAGGCGCCGGGTTGCTGCTTTCCGAACGCCAGCGGGCGGAGCGTTCTTCGCCGTCCTCTTCCCAGTGCAGGATTGGCGGAGTGTCGGCGTGAGGCGTGCTTTTAGATTGCATTGTTGTCTTTTGATGTGCGGGCCAGCGGCTGCCGGCCGCAAAGTGAACTGGCAGCATTTTGATGCCATTTCACTCGCGCCGGTCGCACCTTTCGAGTTTTGAAGGCGAATCGGGCGCGGTCGATCAGGCACAATCCACGTTTTGTCACAATCGAGCGCTCGTCGGAACGCCATCGCCGAATGAAATTCAGAATCATTGCCTCGCTGTGCGCGGCCGCGCTTGCCGCGCAATTCGCCTTCGCGCCGCAGACGCTCGCCGCCGAACCCGCCGACGCCGCGGCCAATGAACATTGGGTCAGCGCCTGGGGCACGGTTTTGCAGTCCATTCCCCAATTAGCCAATCTGCCGCCGCTGTACCGGGCACCTGAAGTGGGCGGGCGGACGGTTCGGCAGTTGATCTATCCGCAACTCGACGGGAAACGACTTCGGCTGCGCGTCAGCAATCTGTATGGAACGGAGCCGCTTGTCATCGAATCGATGAGCGTCTCGAATGCCGTCAGCGGCAGCAGTCCGGCCATCCGCGCGGGTAGCGCAAAGCCAGTGGCGTTCGGTGGACACAACGCGGTAACCGTTCCGCCAGGCGGCCAGGCGACCAGCGATCCCATAGCGTTCGATGTCACCGCGTTCCAGCCAGTCGCTGTGAGCACATTCATGGGTAAGGATCAGAAACTCGTGGCGTGGCATCGGGTCTCGAGTCAGGTGAATTACGTTTCGTCGCCCGGCAATCACGCAAACGACGCTTCCGCCGATGCGTTTCGCACGCGCTTCACCCAATACGCGTGGCTGACGAATGTGTCGGTCGAGCATCTGTCCGCGCAGACGGTGGTGGCAATCGGCGATTCAATCACGGACGGCATGCGCTCGACGCTGAATGCCAACCGAAGCTGGCCGGATGTGCTCGCCAGACAGGTCGCGCAGAAAAGTGGCGGTCAGGCGGCGATAGTGAACGCGGGCATCAGCGGCAATCGGCTCCTCAGCAATTCGCCGTGCTATGGAGAGGCGCTCGTCAGCCGTTTCGAGCGCGACGCGCTGCGTCAGCCGGGCGTGCGGGCGATTATCGTGTTGATCGGCATCAACGACATCAACTTTGCGGCGATGCCCGCGCACGCCGGACTCGACTGCGACGCGCCGCACACGGAAGTCAACGCCGACGCGCTGGTGCGCGGATACCAGCGGCTGATTGCGCAGGCGCATCAGCGCGGCATCAAGATCTACGGCGCGACGCTCACGCCCGCAGCGCTGTCGCCGGAACGCGAGGCCATCCGGACGGCGGTGAACGCGTCGATCCGTTCGAGCCATGCGTTCGATGGCGTGATCGATTTCGATCAAGCGCTTCGCGATCCGGCGCGCCCGAACGTCCTGCAACGGCGTTTCGATAGCGGCGACCACATCCATCCAAGCGATGCCGGCTACGCAGCGATGGCCGCAGCCGTTCCCTTCGACATGGTGTTTGGGCAGGCAAAAGCGGCGCATTGAGGTGCTTCAAAAAAAGTTGGCTCGCTGTCTTGCCATCGGCGTTCGCATCGCCTAATATTCCGCTCCTCGTCGCAAGACGGGAGCCGCCAGCGAAACAGGCGGACTCGAAGTCGGCAGATTTTGATGCGAAAGCGGAAATAAGCTGTTGACAACGAGAAAAAGATTCCTCATAATCTCGTTTCTCTGCTGCGGATGCAGCGACGCAAGACGAAGCGGTGCTGAGCAAAATGCTTGGTGCGCTTGGC
>NZ_JALQDB010000021.1:0-616 GCF_023631465.1 Caballeronia sp. GAWG1-1 | reverse complement strand
GATGATAGTGCGGATCTCCCGTGTGAAAGTAGGTAATCGTCAGGCTCCTCATGCAGCAACAAAAACCCCACCCCCAAACAGGTGGGGTTTTTGCATTTCGCTTTCAACTATAAGTGAGAGCCTCAGTTGATGCGGGTCGCGCGGAAAGCTTGACAACACCGTGTTTCTTCCCCATAATCGATAGTTCTCTGCGGAGGGGTGCCCGAGTGGCTAAAGGGGGCAGACTGTAAATCTGTTGGCTTACGCCTACGTTGGTTCGAATCCAACCTCCTCCACCAGAATTCAAGCGGTAGGGAATCCAGCCCAAGCGGGTGTAGCTCAATGGTAGAGCAGAAGCCTTCCAAGCTTATGACGAGGGTTCGATTCCCTTCACCCGCTCCAGTGTCGGTTTGTAGTGCCCATGTGGCTCAGTGGTAGAGCACTCCCTTGGTAAGGGAGAGGTCGGCAGTTCGATCCTGCCCATGGGCACCAGAAGTATTAGTCTAGTAAGTTGCGCGTGGCGCAAGGTGCGAAAATCCTGTTAGGAGTCGAAAATGGCCAAAGGTAAATTCGAGCGGACCAAGCCGCACGTGAACGTGGGCACGATCGGTCACGTTGACCACGGCAAGACCACGCT
>NZ_JALQDB010000020.1:0-102473 GCF_023631465.1 Caballeronia sp. GAWG1-1 | reverse complement strand
AAAGGTAAATTCGAGCGGACCAAGCCGCACGTGAACGTGGGCACGATCGGTCACGTTGACCACGGCAAGACCACGCTGACGGCAGCGATCACGACGGTGCTGACCAAGAAGTTCGGCGGCGAAGCGAAAGCATACGACCAGATCGATGCAGCGCCGGAAGAAAAGGCACGTGGTATCACCATCAACACCGCGCACGTCGAGTACGAAACGGCTAACCGCCACTACGCACACGTCGATTGCCCGGGCCACGCTGACTATGTGAAGAACATGATCACGGGCGCAGCGCAGATGGACGGCGCAATCCTGGTGTGCTCGGCCGCTGACGGCCCGATGCCGCAAACGCGTGAGCACATCCTGTTGGCGCGTCAGGTCGGCGTGCCTTACATCATCGTGTTCCTGAACAAGTGCGACATGGTGGACGACGCCGAGCTGCTCGAACTCGTCGAAATGGAAGTGCGCGAGCTTCTGTCGAAGTACGACTTTCCGGGCGACGACACGCCGATCATCAAGGGCTCGGCCAAGCTGGCGCTGGAAGGCGACACGGGCGAGCTGGGCGAAGTGGCGATCATGAATCTGGCCGACGNGCTGGACACGTACATCCCGACGCCGGAGCGCGCAGTGGACGGCGCCTTCCTGATGCCGGTGGAAGATGTGTTCTCGATCTCGGGTCGCGGCACGGTGGTGACGGGTCGCGTGGAGCGCGGCGTGGTGAAGGTTGGCGAGGAAATCGAAATCGTCGGTATCAAGCCGACGGTGAAGACGACTTGCACGGGCGTGGAAATGTTCCGCAAGCTGCTGGACCAAGGTCAAGCGGGCGACAACGTCGGTATCCTGCTGCGCGGCACGAAGCGTGAAGACGTGGAGCGTGGCCAGGTTCTGGCCAAGCCGGGTTCGATCACGCCGCACACGCACTTCACGGCTGAAGTGTACGTGCTGAGCAAGGACGAAGGCGGCCGCCACACGCCGTTCTTCAACAACTACCGTCCGCAGTTCTACTTCCGTACGACGGACGTGACGGGCTCGATCGAGCTGCCGAAGGACAAGGAAATGGTGATGCCGGGCGACAACGTGTCGATCACGGTGAAGTTGATTGCACCGATCGCCATGGAAGAAGGTCTGCGCTTCGCTATCCGCGAAGGCGGCCGTACCGTCGGCGCAGGTGTGGTTGCCAAGATTATCGAGTAAGAGCCAGAAATCTCTCGGTAGTCTGTAGTTTTCGGGGTCGGCGAAACCGTCGACCCCAAATGGTTTAGGGGTATAGCTCAACTGGCAGAGCGTCGGTCTCCAAAACCGAAGGTTGGGGGTTCGATTCCCTCTGCCCCTGCCAAATTATTGCGCCAAGTGGCGCTGCTTAAGGTGTTATGGCGAATCCTTCCGTCGAAACTGTAAATACTTCCGGCGACAAGTTGATGTTGGTGGCGGGCGTATTGTTGGTCTTGGCCGGGTTCGTGGGTTTCTTCTGGCTGTCAGGCCAAGAGTGGTACGTCCGCGGCGCAGCGCTGGCTGTTGGTGTCATCGCGGGTGTCGCAGTCGGCCTCCTCTCGACGCCGGGCAAGGGCTTCATCGCCTTCGCGAAAGACTCCTATAAGGAAGTCCGCAAGGTTGTCTGGCCCACCCGCAAGGAAGCAACGCAAACGACCCTCGTGGTCTTCGCGTTTGTTTTAATCATGGCCATCTTCCTTTGGCTTAGCGATAAGTCGATCGAATGGGTGATTTTCTCGGCGATTCTGGGTTGGAAATGATATGAGCGATACTCCGGCATCCCCGAGCGGAAAACGTTGGTATGTGGTGCACGCCTACTCCGGAATGGAGAAGAGCGTGCAACGTGCGCTTCAGGAGCGTATCGACCGAGCAGGCATGCAAGATCAGTTCGGTCAAATTCTCGTCCCGACCGAAGAGGTGGTTGAGGTCAAGGGCGGTCACAAGTCGGTTACTGAGCGTCGTTTCTTCCCCGGCTACGTCCTGGTGGAAATGGAGATGACGGACGAAACTTGGCACCTGGTGAAGAACACTGCGAAGGTCACCGGCTTTGTTGGTGGAGCGCGCAATCGTCCGAGTCCCATCTCGCCGCGTGAAGTCGAAAAGATCATGTCGCAGATGCAGGAAGGCGTCGAAAAGCCTAGGCCCAAGACGTTGTTTGAAGTTGGCGAGATGGTTCGAGTGAAGGAAGGTCCTTTCACCGACTTCAACGGCAACGTCGAAGAAGTGAACTACGAAAAGTCCCGAGTCCGTGTGTCTGTCACGATTTTTGGGCGCTCGACGCCGGTCGAACTCGAGTTCGGTCAGGTCGAAAAGGTTTAAAAAGTTTCATCGCGTGAGGCCTTTGGGTTCTCGCGCGATTTTGCGCTTACAGCCCGCGTAATGGCTGTTGAGGAGCGTCAGTAGGCATCGTTGTTGAACGCGCGCTATCACTCATCGAACGTTTCGGCGTTCAGCAGAGGTTTTCAAAATGGCAAAGAAAATCATCGGCTTTATCAAACTGCAGATTCCTGCAGGTAAAGCCAACCCGTCGCCGCCGGTCGGTCCGGCACTGGGCCAGCGTGGCCTGAACATCATGGAGTTCTGCAAGGCGTTTAACGCGCAGACTCAGGGCATGGAGCCGGGTCTGCCGGTGCCGGTCGTGATTACGGCATTCGCGGACAAGAGCTTCACGTTCATCATGAAGACGCCGCCCGCTACCGTTCTGATCAAGAAGGCAGCCAAAGTCGATAAGGGTTCGGCAAAGCCGCACACCGATAAGGTTGGCAACATCACCCGCGCTCAAGCGGAAGAAATCGCGAAGACCAAGATGCCGGATCTTACGGCAGCTGATCTTGACGCCGCCGTGCGCACGATCGCCGGCAGCGCCCGTTCGATGGGCATCACTGTGGAGGGCGTGTAAATGGCTAAGCTTTCTAAGCGCCTTCAGGCATTCGCAAGCAAGGTTGATCGCCAGAAGCTGTACCCGATCGACGACGCATTGGCTCTCGTGAAGGAATGCGCAAGCGCCAAGTTCGACGAGTCGATCGACGTCGCAGTCCAACTCGGCATCGACGCGAAGAAGTCGGACCAAGTGGTTCGCGGTTCGGTCGTTCTGCCGGCAGGCACGGGCAAGTCGGTTCGTGTTGCTGTGTTCGCGCAAGGCGAAAAGGCCGAGCAAGCACGTGCAGCGGGCGCAGACATCGTGGGTATGGAAGACCTGGCCGAGCAAGTCAAGGCTGGTAACCTGAATTTCGACGTCGTGATCGCTTCGCCGGACACGATGCGCGTCGTCGGTACGTTGGGCCAGATCCTCGGCCCCCGCGGCCTGATGCCGAACCCGAAGGTCGGTACGGTCACGCCGGACGTCGCGCAAGCTGTGCGTAACGCGAAGGCTGGTCAAGTCCAGTTCCGCGTCGACAAGGCCGGTATCATTCATGGAACGATCGGTCGCGCATCGTTCGAACCTGCTTCGCTGCGTCAAAACCTGGCAGCACTGGTCGATGCGCTGCAAAAGGCGAAGCCGGCCACGAGCAAGGGCGTATACCTGCGCAAGATCGCTCTGTCGAGCACGATGGGTGTCGGCGTACGCGTGGATCAAGCCACGCTCGCGCAGCAGTAAAGAATTTGGGCGCGGTCTTGAGACCGCGCTGTAAAGGGCTTTGGGCGGTTGCGAGGTTGCAGTCTGAATCGAGCAACCGGTTGTCAAAGACCGTTGGTGGTGGCGTCGCGGTCGGGCACTGCCTTAATTCAAGCCAACGCAGATGGCGAACCCGAAACGGTTTTGCAGTGGTTGAAGTCGGTTGTCGTGCGCTGTGATGCGAACACCAATCGATCGAGATACTCCTAACAGTCGGACGCCGTTGTCGAACGTGGTGCATGAGGGTTGGTAACCCGAGTGCATCGAATCTGGAGGTTTAACCGTGCCACTGAACAAAGAAAGTAAGCAGGCAGTCGTCGCTGAAGTCGCCGCGCAAGTCGCGAAGGCTCAGACGATGGTGCTCGCTGAGTATCGTGGGATCACGGTTGGCGATCTGACCAAGCTGCGCGCGAAAGCGCGTGAGCAACAGGTGTATCTGCGCGTGTTGAAGAACACGTTGGCGCGTCGCGCCGTCGAAGGTACCCCGTTCGCTTCGCTGGCTGAGCAGATGACCGGTCCTCTGATCTACGGCATCTCGGAAGATGCCATTGCCGCTGCCAAGGTCGTCAATGACTTCGGCAAGAGCAATGACAAGTTGATCATCAAGGCTGGTTCCTACGAAGGCAAGGTGATGGACAAGGCAGGCGTGCAAGCGCTGGCCAACATCCCGAGCCGCGAAGAACTGCTCTCCAAGTTGTTGTTCGTCATGCAAGCACCTGTTTCCGGCTTTGCGCGCGCTTTGGCCGCGCTGGCAGAAAAGAAACAAGGCGAAGCTGCATAACGCACACGCTTGGGCGCCAGTCGCTCAGTTAGGTATTAGCTAGATCGCTAGCTCGATCCGAATTCAATCTAGGAGTATTTCAAATGGCAATCGCAAAAGAAGACATCCTCGAAGCCGTTGGCTCGATGTCGGTTCTCGAACTGAACGAGCTGGTCAAGGCGTTCGAAGAGAAGTTTGGCGTGTCGGCAGCTGCTGTTGCAGTCGCTGGCCCCGCAGGCGGCGGCGCTGCTGCTGCTGTTGAAGAGCAAACCGAGTTCACCGTAAACCTGCTCGAAGTTGGCGCGAACAAGGTTTCCGTGATTAAGGCCGTTCGTGAACTGACGGGTCTTGGCCTGAAGGAAGCGAAGGACCTGGTCGACGGTGCACCGAAGCCCATCAAGGAAGCGGTGCCGAAGGCTGCTGCTGACGAAGCAAAGAAGAAGTTGGAAGACGCAGGCGCGAAAGCTGAAATCAAGTAAGTTTCATTGCGCTGTGTTGAGGCTGGCGGTTTTCCACCGCCGGCCTTTTTGTGCTTTGTGAGGGCAGAGTTTTTATGCGTGTAATCAGGCATAAATGTCCTCGCAGAGGCCAAAGAGAACAGTCGGATCAGCATGAATTTCCGGCAGTTCTCTTTGTCTTCTGAAGCGACTGCAGAAGGCAAGTTTGGTCGGGTAGCGGGAAACACAGGCATCCGCTGCCGTCAGCCAGCGGTTGGTAGCGGCCAACCACCAAGCTTCTAGATTCGCGCGTCCTCCCCGGACATTCGCGCGAATCTCAGTCGGTGAACACCGGGCCGTGACGTCGAGGTATCCCGCCTCGCCAACGCCCGCCGTGATTCGGAGATCGTATGCAATATTCCTTCACCGAGAAGAAGCGTATTCGCAAGAGTTTCGCGAAACGCCCCATCGTTCACCAAGTTCCCTTTTTGCTGGCGACCCAGCTTGAATCATTCCAGACGTTTCTGCAAGCGGATACGTCCTCCACGCAGCGTAAGGCGGAAGGCCTGCAAGCTGCATTTACCTCTGTTTTTCCGATCGTTTCGCACAACGGGTTTGCGCGTCTCGAGTTCGTCAGCTACATGCTGTCGCCACCCGCGTTCAACATCAAGGAATGTCAGCAGCGCGGCCTGACGTACTGCTCCGCCTTGCGCGCGAAGGTGCGTCTGGTTTTGCTCGACAAGGAATCGCCGAGCAAGCCGGTGGTCAAGGAAGTGAAGGAACAGGAAGTGTACATGGGCGAAATTCCGCTCATGACGCCGACGGGTTCGTTCGTCATCAACGGTACCGAGCGCGTGATCGTGTCGCAGCTTCACCGTTCGCCTGGCGTGTTCTTCGAGCACGACAAGGGCAAGACGCATAGCTCCGGCAAGCTGTTGTTCTCGGCTCGTATCATCCCTTACCGCGGTTCGTGGCTCGACTTCGAGTTCGACCCGAAGGACGTGCTGTACTTCCGCGTCGACCGTCGCCGCAAGATGCCGGTCACGATTCTGCTCAAGGCTATCGGCATGACGCCGGAGCAAATCCTCGCGAACTTCTTCGTGTTCGACAACTTCGCGCTGATGGGCGAAGGCGCGCAAATGGAATTCGTGCCGGAGCGTCTGCGCGGTGAAGTCGCGCGCTTCGACATCCAGGACCGCGATGGCAATGTCATTGTCACGAAGGACAAGCGAATCAACGCGAAGCACATTCGCGACCTCGAAAACGCCAAGACGAAGTTCATCTCGGTGCCCGAGGACTATTTGCTCGGTCGCGTGCTGGCGAAGAACGTGATCGATCCGGAAACGGGCGAAGTGATCGCGAACGCCAACGAGGAAATCACGGAGACGGTGCTCGAAAAGCTGCGCGAGGCGAAGGTCAAGGAAATCCAGACGCTCTACACGAACGATCTGGACCAAGGCCCGTATATCTCGTCGACGCTGCGTATCGATGAAACCGCCGACAAGATGGCCGCGCGTATCGCGATCTACCGCATGATGCGTCCGGGCGAACCGCCGACCGAAGAAGCAGTCGAGGCGTTGTTCAACCGTCTGTTCTACAGCGAAGACGCGTATGACCTTTCGAAGGTCGGCCGCATGAAGTTCAATCGCCGCGTCGGCCGTGATGAAATCATCGGCCCGATGACGTTGCAAGACGACGACATCCTCGCGACCATCAAGATTCTCGTCGAGCTGCGTAACGGCAAGGGCGAAGTGGACGACATCGACCACTTGGGCAATCGTCGCGTGCGTTGCGTCGGCGAACTGGCGGAGAACCAGTTCCGCGCGGGTCTCGTGCGTGTCGAGCGCGCGGTGAAGGAGCGCCTCGGTCAAGCCGAAAGCGAAAACCTGATGCCGCACGACCTGATCAACTCGAAGCCGATTTCGTCGGCAATTCGCGAGTTCTTCGGTTCGTCGCAGTTGTCGCAGTTTATGGACCAGACCAACCCGCTGTCGGAAATCACTCACAAGCGCCGTGTTTCGGCACTTGGCCCGGGCGGTTTGACGCGTGAGCGCGCTGGCTTCGAAGTTCGCGACGTGCACCCGACCCACTATGGCCGCGTGTGCCCAATCGAAACGCCGGAAGGTCCGAACATCGGCCTGATCAACTCGCTGGCTCTTTACGCGCACCTGAACGAATACGGCTTCCTCGAAACGCCGTATCGCAAGGTCGTGGATAGCAAGGTGACGGATCAGATCGACTATCTGTCAGCGATCGAAGAAGGCCGTTACGTGATCGCGCAGGCGAATGCCGCCGTGGGCGAAGACGGCACGCTGACCGACGAACTGGTTTCGTCGCGTGAAGCAGGCGAAACGCTGATGGTCACGCCGGACCGCATCCAGTACATGGACGTGGCGCCGTCGCAGATCGTGTCGGTGGCGGCATCGCTGATTCCGTTCCTTGAGCACGATGACGCGAACCGCGCATTGATGGGTTCGAACATGCAGCGTCAGGCAGTGCCGTGTCTGCGTCCTGAAAAGGCCGTGGTCGGTACGGGTATCGAGCGCACGGTCGCGGTCGACTCGGGTACGACGGTGCAGGCATTCCGCGGCGGTGTCGTGGATTACGTCGATGCCGGCCGTATCGTGATTCGCGTGAACGACGATGAAGCCGTCGCCGGCGATGTCGGCGTGGACATCTACAACCTCATCAAGTACACGCGTTCGAACCAGAACACGAACATCAACCAGCGTCCGATCGTCAAGGTGGGCGACAAGGTTGCGCGCGGCGACGTGCTGGCCGACGGCGCATCCACGGATCTGGGTGAGCTCGCGCTCGGTCAGAACATGCTGGTCGCGTTTATGCCGTGGAACGGCTACAACTTCGAAGACTCGATCCTGATCTCGGAAAAAGTCGTGGCGGACGATCGGTATACGTCGATCCACATCGAAGAACTGAACGTCGTGGCTCGCGACACGAAGCTCGGACCGGAAGAAATCACGCGCGACATCTCAAACCTTGCGGAAGTGCAGCTTGGCCGTCTGGATGAGTCGGGCATCGTGTACATCGGCGCGGAAGTCGAAGCGGGCGACGTGCTGGTCGGCAAGGTCACGCCGAAGGGCGAAACCCAGCTGACGCCGGAAGAAAAGCTGCTGCGCGCGATCTTCGGTGAGAAGGCGTCGGACGTGAAGGACACGTCGCTGCGCGTGCCTTCGGGCATGAGCGGTACGGTGATCGACGTGCAAGTGTTCACGCGCGAAGGCATCACGCGTGACAAGCGCGCGCAACAGATCATCGACGACGAACTGAAGCGCTATCGCCTCGACTTGAACGACCAGTTGCGTATCGTGGAAGGCGACGCCTTCTCGCGTCTCGCACGTATGCTGAACGGCAAGGTCGCGAACGGCGGTCCGAAGAAGCTGGCGAAGGGCACGGCGATCGATCTTCCGTACCTCGAAGACCTCGATCACTACCACTGGTTCGATATCCGCCTCGCGGACGAAGAAGCAGCGGCGCAGCTCGAAGCCATCAAGGACTCGATCGAACAGAAGCGTCACCAGTTCGACCTCGCGTTCGAGGAAAAGCGCAAGAAGCTCACGCAGGGCGACGAATTGCCGCCGGGCGTGCTGAAGATGGTCAAGGTGTATCTCGCGGTCAAGCGTCGTCTGCAGCCTGGCGACAAGATGGCGGGTCGTCACGGTAACAAGGGTGTCGTGTCGAAGATCGTTCCGATCGAAGACATGCCGTACATGGCCGATGGCCGTCCGGCCGACGTCGTGCTGAATCCGCTCGGCGTGCCGTCGCGGATGAACGTGGGTCAGATTCTCGAAGTGCATCTGGGCTGGGCCGCGAAGGGTCTTGGCTGGCGTATCGGTGAAATGCTGCAGCGTCAGGCGAAGATCGAAGAACTGCGTCAGTTCCTGACCCAGATCTACAACGAGTCGGGCCGCAAGGAAGAGCTGGAAAGCTTCTCCGACGACGAAATCGTCGAACTGGCGAAGAACCTGCGCGAAGGTGTGCCGTTCGCAACGCCGGTGTTCGACGGCGCAACGGAAGACGAAATGTCGCGCGCGCTGAATCTGGCTTATCCGGATGACATCGCGAAGAACCTCGGCATGACGCCTTCGAAGAATCAGGTCACGCTGCACGACGGCCGAACGGGCGAACCGTTCGAGCGTACGGTCACGGTTGGCTACATGCACTACCTGAAACTGCATCACTTGGTCGACGACAAGATGCACGCGCGTTCGACCGGCCCGTACTCGCTCGTCACGCAGCAGCCGCTGGGTGGTAAGGCGCAGTTCGGTGGCCAGCGTTTCGGTGAAATGGAAGTGTGGGCGCTCGAAGCGTACGGCGCGTCGTACGTGCTGCAGGAAATGCTGACGGTCAAGTCGGACGACGTGACAGGCCGGACCAAGGTTTATGAGAACCTGGTCAAGGGCGATCACGTGATCGACGCCGGCATGCCGGAATCCTTCAACGTGTTGGTGAAGGAAATCCGCTCGCTCGGTATCGATATCGATCTCGACCGCAACTAATCGGACTACGGAGAGAAAGCAATGAAAGCTCTGCTCGATCTATTCAAGCAAGTCCAGCAAGAAGAAGTATTCGACGCGATCAAGATCGGTCTGGCTTCGCCCGACAAGATCCGTTCGTGGTCATTCGGCGAAGTGAAGAAGCCGGAGACCATCAACTACCGTACCTTCAAGCCGGAGCGGGACGGTCTGTTCTGCGCGAAGATTTTTGGTCCGATCAAGGACTACGAATGCCTTTGCGGCAAGTACAAACGTCTGAAGCACCGCGGCGTGATCTGCGAAAAGTGCGGCGTCGAAGTGACGCTCGCCAAGGTGCGTCGCGAGCGCATGGGCCATATCGAACTGGCCTCGCCGGTTGCGCACATCTGGTTCTTGAAGTCGCTGCCGTCGCGTCTGGGCATGGTGCTCGACATGACGCTGCGCGACATCGAACGCGTGCTGTACTTCGAGGCATACGTGGTGATCGATCCGGGCATGACGCCGCTGAAAGCGCGGCAGATCATGACCGAAGAGGATTACTACAACAAGGTCGAAGAGTACGGTGACGAATTCCGCGCCGAGATGGGCGCGGAAGGCGTGCGCGAACTGCTGCGTTCGATCAACATCGACGAACAGGTCGAGATGCTGCGCACCGAACTCAAGAACACGGGTTCGGAAGCGAAGATCAAGAAGTACGCAAAGCGCCTTAAAGTGCTCGAGGCTTTCCAGCGTTCGGGCATCAAGCCTGACTGGATGGTGCTCGAAGTGCTGCCGGTGCTGCCGCCGGAACTGCGTCCGCTCGTGCCGCTGGATGGCGGCCGTTTCGCGACGTCGGACCTGAACGACCTTTATCGCCGCGTGATCAACCGTAACAACCGGTTGAAGCGTCTGCTCGAACTGAAGGCGCCTGAAATCATCGTCCGCAACGAAAAGCGGATGCTGCAGGAAGCCGTCGATTCGCTGCTCGACAACGGTCGTCGCGGTAAGGCAATGACGGGTGCGAACAAGCGTCCGCTGAAGTCGCTCGCCGACATGATCAAGGGTAAAGGCGGTCGTTTCCGTCAGAACTTGCTCGGTAAGCGTGTCGACTATTCGGGCCGTTCGGTGATCGTGGTCGGCCCGACGTTGAAGCTGCATCAGTGCGGTCTGCCGAAGCTGATGGCGCTCGAACTGTTCAAGCCTTTCATCTTCAACAAGCTGGAAGTGATGGGCGTAGCTACGACCATCAAGGCCGCGAAGAAGGAAGTCGAGAACCAGACGCCCGTGGTGTGGGACATTCTCGAAGAAGTCATTCGCGAACATCCGGTCATGCTGAACCGCGCGCCTACGCTTCACCGACTCGGCATTCAGGCTTTCGAGCCGGTGCTGATCGAAGGTAAGGCAATTCAGCTGCACCCGCTCGTTTGCGCGGCGTTCAACGCCGACTTCGACGGTGACCAGATGGCCGTTCACGTGCCGCTGTCGCTGGAAGCGCAGATGGAAGCGCGTACGCTGATGCTCGCGTCGAACAACGTTCTGTTCCCGGCCAACGGCGACCCGTCGATCGTGCCGTCGCAGGATATCGTGCTGGGTCTTTACTATGCATCGCGTGAAGCGGTGAATGGCAAGGGCGAAGGCATGACGTTCACGGGCGTGTCGGAAGTGATTCGCGCGTACGAGAACAAGGAAGTCGAGCTGGCATCGCGCGTCAACGTGCGGATCACGGAAATGGTCCACAACGAAGACCAGAGCGAAGGCGCGCCGAAGTTCGTGCCGAAGATCTCGTTGTTCGCAACGACGGTCGGCCGCTCGATCCTGTCGGAAATTCTGCCGCCGGGGCTGCCCTTCACCGTGCTGAACAAGCCGTTGAAGAAGAAGGAAATTTCGCGTCTGATCAACACGGCGTTCCGCAAGTGCGGTCTGCGCGAAACGGTGATCTTCGCCGACCAGCTGATGCAAATGGGTTTCCGTCTTGCAACGCGCGCCGGCATCTCGATCTGCGTGGACGACATGCTCGTGCCGCCGCAGAAAGAGACGATCGTCGGTGACGCCGCGAAGAAGGTGAAGGAATACGACCGTCAGTACATGTCGGGTCTCGTCACCGCGCAAGAACGCTACAACAACGTGGTCGACATCTGGTCGGCAACGTCGGAAGCGGTCGGCAAGGCGATGATGGAACAGCTTGCAACAGAGCCGGTGACGGATCGTGACGGCAAGGAAACGCGTCAGGAATCGTTCAACTCGATCTACATGATGGCCGACTCGGGCGCGCGCGGTTCCGCGGTGCAGATTCGTCAGCTCGCCGGTATGCGCGGCCTGATGGCGAAGCCGGACGGCTCGATCATCGAGACGCCGATCACCGCGAACTTCCGCGAAGGCCTGAACGTGCTGCAGTACTTCATCTCGACGCACGGTGCACGTAAGGGTCTGGCGGATACGGCGTTGAAGACGGCGAACTCGGGTTACCTGACGCGCCGTCTCGTCGACGTGACGCAGGATCTGGTCGTCGTCGAAGAAGATTGCGGCACGTCGAACGGCGTGGCGATGAAGGCGTTGGTCGAAGGCGGTGAAGTCGTCGAAGCGCTGCGTGACCGTATTCTCGGTCGCGTCGCGGTGGCGGACGTCGTCAATCCGGAAACGCAAGAAACGCTGTACGCATCGGGCGATCTGCTCGATGAAGACGCGGTCGAGGAAATCGAACGCCTCGGTATCGACGAAGTGCGCGTGCGCACGCCGTTGACCTGCGAAACGCGTTATGGCCTGTGCGCTTCGTGCTATGGCCGCGACCTGGGTCGTGGTTCGCGCGTGAACGTCGGCGAAGCGGTTGGTGTGATCGCGGCGCAGTCGATCGGTGAACCGGGCACGCAGCTTACGATGCGTACGTTCCACATCGGTGGCGCGGCATCGCGTGCGGCGGTTGCTTCGACGGTCGAAGCGAAGTCGAACGGTACGGTGCGCTTCACGGCCACGATGCGTTACGTCACCAACGCGAAGGGCGAGCAAGTCGTCATCTCGCGTTCGGGCGAGGCGATCATCGCGGACGACCTCGGTCGCGAGCGTGAACGTCACAAGATCCCGTACGGCGCCACGTTGCTGCAACTCGACGGCGCGCAGATCAAGGCCGGTTCGCAACTGGCTCAATGGGATCCGCTGACGCGTCCGATCATCACCGAGTGGGGCGGTACGGTGAAGTTCGAAAACGTCGAGGAAGGCGTGACGGTCGCGAAGCAGATCGACGACGTCACGGGTCTTTCGACGCTCGTCGTAATCGACGTGAAGCGCCGTGGTTCGCAGGCTTCGAAGAGCGTGCGTCCGCAGGTGAAGCTGCTCGACGCGAACGGCGAGGAAGTGAAGATCCCGAACACCGAGCATTCGGTGCAGATCGGCTTCCAGGTCGGCGCACTGATCACCGTAAAGGATGGTCAGCAAGTGCAGGTTGGTGAAGTGCTGGCACGTATTCCGGTTGAAGCGCAGAAGACGCGTGACATTACCGGTGGTCTGCCGCGCGTGGCCGAACTGTTCGAAGCGCGCTCGCCGAAGGACGCTGGCATTCTGGCGGAAGTCACGGGCACGACGTCGTTCGGTAAGGACACGAAGGGCAAGCAGCGTCTCGTTATCACGGACCTCGAAGGCAATCAGCACGAGTTCCTGATCGCGAAGGAAAAGCAGGTGCTGGTGCACGATGGTCAGGTCGTCAACAAGGGCGAAATGATCGTCGACGGTCCTGCCGATCCGCACGATATCCTGCGTTTGCAGGGTATCGAGGCGCTGTCGCGTTACATCGTGGACGAAGTGCAGGACGTGTACCGTCTGCAAGGCGTGAAGATCAACGACAAGCACATTGAAGTTATCGTGCGTCAGATGCTGCGTCGGGTCCAGATCACGGACAACGGCGACACGCGCTTCATCCCGGGCGAACAAGTCGAGCGGTCGGACATGCTCGATGAGAACGACCGCATGACCGCGGACGACAAGCGTCCGGCCACGTACGAAAACGTGCTGCTCGGTATCACGAAGGCTTCTCTGTCGACCGATTCGTTCATCTCGGCGGCGTCGTTCCAGGAAACGACCCGCGTGCTGACCGAAGCGGCGATCATGGGCAAGCGTGATGATCTGCGTGGCCTGAAGGAAAACGTGATCGTCGGCCGTCTGATTCCGGCTGGTACGGGTCTCGCGTTCCACAAGGCGCGCAAGAGCAAGGAAATGTCGGATCGCGAACGCTTCGACCAGATCGCTGCTGAAGAGGCATTCGATTTCGGTACGCCGGAAACCCCGGCAACGGAGCAGGCGCCGCATACCAACGAGTAAGTTCTCTCGCTGGATTGTCGGTTGCAACATCGAACCGCTCGGCTTTTAGCCGGGCGGTTTTTTTTCGCCGGTTCGTTTTCGACGATTTCCACTCTGCCGATTGGCTAACGCTGCAACGAGCGCCTCGGCAGGCGAGCATGCGTTGTTAGAATTCGGTATCTCCATGTTGTAGTGAGCGTCTCCCGTCCATGTCCCGTCCGCTGCAGATCCTCAAGGAAGTTTTCGGCTATCCGGCTTTTCGCGGACAGCAGGCGGATATCGTCGAACACGTCGCCAACGGTGGCGACTCGCTCGTGCTCATGCCGACGGGCGGCGGCAAATCGCTTTGCTATCAAATTCCGTCGCTCGTGCGCAAGGAGGCGGGTTTCGGCGCGGGAATCGTCGTGTCGCCGTTGATTGCGTTGATGCAGGATCAGGTCGCGGCGCTCACCGAGCTTGGCGTGCGCGCGGCGTACTTGAACTCGACGCTCTCCGGCGCGGAGGCCGCCGCCACGGAGCGCGCGCTGCGCAACGGCACCATCGACCTTTTGTATGTGGCGCCCGAACGTCTCATGACGCCGCGCTTTCTAGAATTGCTCGAAAGCGCGCGCGTGGGTCTTTTTGCCATTGACGAAGCGCATTGCGTGTCGCAATGGGGACACGATTTTCGCTCGGAGTACATCCAGCTTTCCGTGCTGCACGAACGGTTCCCTTCGGTGCCGCGCATTGCGCTCACGGCGACCGCGGACGCGATCACGCGCGACGAGATCGTGCATCGGCTGGCGCTCGACGACGCGCGTATCTTCGTATCGAGTTTCGATCGGCCGAATATCCGTTACCGGATTGTCGAGAAGGACAACGCACGCTCGCAGTTACTCGATTTCATCCGCGCCGAGCATACGAATACGGACGGCACGACGGACGCAGGCGTCGTTTATTGTCTGTCGCGTCGCAAGGTGGAAGAGACCGCCGAGTGGCTGAAGGGGCAGGGCGTGCGCGCGCTGCCGTATCACGCGGGCATGGAATTCGAGACGCGGCAGAAGCATCAGGAGATGTTTCAGCGCGAGGAAGGCGTCGTGATGTGCGCGACGATTGCGTTCGGCATGGGTATCGATAAACCAGATGTGCGCTTCGTCGCGCATCTGGACTTGCCAAAGAGCGTCGAGGGCTACTATCAGGAAACCGGACGCGCGGGTCGTGACGGCATGCCGGCGAACGCGTGGATGGCTTACGGACTCGGCGATGTCGTGCAGCAGCGCAAGATGATCGACGAATCCGAAGCCGACGAAGCCCACAAACGCGTACAGACCGGCAAGCTCGATGCGCTTCTTGGCTTGTGCGAAACGGCTGCCTGCCGGCGGGTGCGGCTGCTGGCTTATTTCGGCGAGACGAGCCAACCGTGCGGCAACTGCGATACATGCCTGGAACCGCCCGCGTCGTTCGATGCCACGCGCGAAGCGCAAATGGCGCTGTCCTGCGTCTTCCGCGCGCGCAAAGCGAGCGGCTTCCATTTCGGCGCGGGACATCTGATCGACATTCTGCGCGGGTCGCGCAGCGAAAAGGTCCTACAGCGCGGACACGAGAATTTATCGACGTTCGGCGTCGGCGCCGCGCTTTCCGAGCCGGAGTGGCGCGCGGTGTTTCGGCAGCTCGTCGCTTTTGGCTATTTGGCGATCGACCACGACGGCTTCGGCGCGCTCGTTCTCACCGATGCGAGCAAGCCCGTGCTGAAAGGCGAGGAGCACGTCACGCTGCGCAAATACGTGAAGCCGGTGCGTAGCCGGCAATCGTCGGGACGCACGCGGGAACGCGCCGATCCGACCACGGGCATGTCGCAACGGCAGAAGTCTCGCTGGGAGCGTCTGCGCATTTGGCGCGCAGAAACCGCCAAGAGCGACGGCGTGCCGGCCTACGTCATTTTTCATGACGCCACGCTTGCCGAAATAGCTCGAAGCGATCCCGATACGGTGGATGATCTGCGTCATATCCCGGGCATCGGCGCGCGCAAGCTGGAGCGTTTCGGCGACGAGTTGCTGGATGTCGTGACGACTGAATAAGCCAACGCTTTGCGCGGTACTCCGAAATGCGCGCAACGTGTTGACCCAATTGGGATTTTCAGCATATCATGCTAGGTTCTCGTTCTTGGTCCGTTTTCGGAACCGGCTTAGCGCCGCGTACGACAAGGGATCGAGCTTCTTCGAGAACGTTAGACGCGCATTTTCCGACGCTTTGCCCGTCGAGAATCGCGCCGAATTTGATCATTTTCAGGAATAAACGATGCCAACCATCAATCAATTGGTTCGCAAAGGCCGCACGTCGGAAACGACGAAGAGCAAGTCGCCGGCCCTGCAGGACTGCCCCCAGCGTCGTGGCGTGTGCACTCGTGTGTACACCACGACGCCTAAGAAGCCGAACTCGGCACTTCGTAAGGTTGCGAAGGTTCGCCTGACGAACGGTTTCGAAGTTATTTCGTACATCGGTGGTGAAGGCCACAACCTGCAAGAACACTCGGTCGTGCTGATTCGCGGCGGTCGTGTCAAGGACTTGCCTGGCGTGCGTTACCACATGGTTCGCGGCTCGCTGGATACCCAGGGCGTCAAGGATCGTAAGCAAGCTCGTTCGAAGTACGGTGCGAAGCGCGCGAAGGCTGGCAAGTAAGTCGCCGGTCTGCAGTCATCTGCAAGTTGTTTGAGGTCGCCGTAAGGCGGTTTAGGCGGTGGTACTGGATGCCAGTGCTATCGAGTAAGTGGTCACCCGGCCAAGCTGGTTTTGTCGAAAAGATGGATCGGGTTTGTTGGTGGCCGCGGAGCTTAAAGACTCGTTCAGAGTCGGCTCCAACTGAAAAGGTAAAGGAAGAATCATGCCGCGTCGTCGCGAAGTCCCCAAGCGGGAAGTGTTGCCGGACCCGAAATTCGGCAACGTAGATGTAGCCAAGTTCATGAACGTGCTGATGCTCTCAGGCAAGAAGTCGGTTGCCGAGCGTATCGTGTACGGCGCTTTTGAACAGATCCAGACCAAGGGTGGCAAGGACCCGCTGGAAGTGTTCACGGTTGCGCTCAACAACGTGAAGCCGGTGGTCGAAGTGAAGAGCCGTCGCGTTGGTGGTGCCAACTACCAAGTTCCGGTCGAAGTGCGTCCCTCGCGTCGTATGGCATTGGCGATGCGTTGGTTGCGTGAAGCCGCGAAGAAGCGCAGCGAAAAGTCGATGGCCCTGCGTCTTGCAGGCGAACTCTCCGAAGCGGCAGAAGGCCGTGGCGGCGCGATGAAGAAGCGCGACGAAGTTCACCGCATGGCAGAGGCCAACAAGGCATTCTCGCATTTCCGTTTCTAAGCTCCCGCTCGTAGGGCAAACGGAAAAATAAGGGCGGGTGCGCTACTCCAGGCGCCTCGCCCGTTTGTGTTAGGACGCTGCCGGCTCGTTATAGATCGAGTCGGCGGGTCGACCAAAAAAGGATCCAAAGTGGCTCGCAAGACACCTATCGAGCGCTACCGCAACATCGGTATTAGCGCTCACATCGACGCCGGCAAAACGACGACGACCGAGCGCATCCTGTTTTACACGGGCGTGAACCACAAGATCGGCGAAGTTCACGACGGCGCTGCAACGATGGACTGGATGGAGCAGGAGCAGGAGCGCGGCATCACCATCACGTCGGCTGCTACCACGGCCTTCTGGAAGGGCATGGGCGGCAACTATCCCGAGCACCGCATCAACATCATCGATACCCCGGGGCACGTCGACTTCACGATCGAAGTGGAGCGCTCGATGCGCGTCCTCGACGGCGCGTGCATGGTCTACTGTGCAGTGGGCGGCGTGCAGCCGCAGTCGGAAACCGTGTGGCGTCAGGCTAACAAGTACAAGGTTCCGCGTCTCGCGTTCGTCAACAAGATGGACCGCACTGGCGCAAACTTCTTCAAGGTCTATGACCAGTTGAAGACGCGTCTGAAGGCGAACCCGGTTCCCGTCGTCGTGCCGATCGGCTCGGAAGAAAACTTCAAGGGCGTGGTCGACCTTCTCAAGATGAAGGCGATCATTTGGGACGAAGCGTCCCAGGGCACGAAGTTCGACTACGTCGACATCCCCGCTGAACTCGTCGACACGTGCAACGAGTGGCGCGAGAAGATGATCGAGTCGGCTGCCGAAGCCAGCGAAGAACTGATGGAAAAGTACCTCGGCGGCGAAGAGCTGACCGAAGCGGAAATCGTCAAGGCGATCCGCGACCGGACCATCGCGTGCGAAATTCAGCCGATGCTGTGCGGCACCGCGTTCAAGAACAAGGGCGTGCAGCGCATGCTAGACGCCGTGATCGACTTCCTGCCGTCGCCGGTCGACATTCCGCCGGTTACGGGTGAACTCGAAAACGGTGAGAAGGGCGAGCGCCGTGCTGCCGACGACGAAAAATTCTCGTCGCTGGCATTCAAGATCATGACCGACCCGTTCGTCGGTCAGCTGATCTTCTTCCGTGTGTATTCGGGTGTGGTCAATTCGGGTGACACCGTGCTGAACGCGACCAAGGACAAGAAGGAACGTCTGGGTCGTATTCTGCAGATGCACGCGAACCAGCGCGAAGAAATCAAGGAAGTGCGCGCAGGCGACATCGCGGCAGCCGTGGGCCTGAAGGAAGCGACCACGGGCGACACGCTGTGCGACCCGCAGAGCCCGATCGTGCTCGAACGCATGATTTTCCCGGAGCCGGTGATTTCGCAGGCAGTTGAGCCGAAGACGAAGCCCGACCAGGAAAAGATGGGTCTGGCGCTGAACCGTCTGGCTCAAGAAGATCCGTCGTTCCGCGTTCAAACGGACGAAGAGTCGGGCCAGACCATCATCTCGGGTATGGGCGAGCTCCACCTCGAAATTCTGGTCGACCGGATGAAGCGTGAATTCGGCGTTGAAGCAACCGTCGGCAAGCCGCAGGTTGCGTACCGCGAAACGATCCGCGCGACGGCTGCCGATGTCGACGGCAAGTTCGTCAAGCAGTCGGGTGGTCGCGGCCAGTATGGTCACGCGGTCATCACGCTCGAGCCGAACGAGCAGGGCAAGGGCTACGAGTTCCTGGACGAGATCAAGGGCGGTGTGATTCCGCGCGAATACATCCCGGCGGTGGACAAGGGTATCCAGGAAACGCTGAAGTCGGGCGTGCTCGCTGGCTTCCCGGTCGTCGACGTGAAGGTTCACCTGACGTTCGGTTCGTACCACGACGTCGACTCGAACGAAAACGCGTTCCGCATGGCCGGTTCGATGGCCTTCAAGGAAGCAATGCGCAAGGCAAGCCCGGTCATCCTCGAACCGATGATGGCCGTGGAAGTCGAAACGCCGGAAGATTACATGGGCAACGTGATGGGCGACTTGTCGGGCCGTCGCGGTATCGTCCAGGGCATGGAAGACATGATCGGCGGCGGCAAGATCGTTCGCGCCGAAGTACCGCTGTCGGAAATGTTCGGCTACTCGACCTCGCTGCGCTCGCTGTCGCAAGGCCGTGCTACGTACACGATGGAATTCAAGCACTATGCTGAAGCTCCGCGTAACGTTGCCGAAGCGATCATCAACGCCAAGGGCAAGTAAGCCCTGCAAGTCATTCGGCGAGCCATAAGCTTTAACCGATAAACAATCTCTGAAAGAAGGTAATCATGGCAAAAGGTAAATTCGAGCGGACCAAGCCGCACGTGAACGTGGGCACGATCGGTCACGTTGACCACGGCAAGACCACGCTGACGGCAGCGATCACGACGGTGCTGACCAAGAAGTTCGGCGGCGAAGCGAAAGCATACGACCAGATCGATGCAGCGCCGGAAGAAAAGGCACGTGGTATCACCATCAACACCGCGCACGTCGAGTACGAAACGGCTAACCGCCACTACGCACACGTCGATTGCCCGGGCCACGCTGACTATGTGAAGAACATGATCACGGGCGCAGCGCAGATGGACGGCGCAATCCTGGTGTGCTCGGCCGCTGACGGCCCGATGCCGCAAACGCGTGAGCACATCCTGTTGGCGCGTCAGGTCGGCGTGCCTTACATCATCGTGTTCCTGAACAAGTGCGACATGGTGGACGACGCCGAGCTGCTCGAACTCGTCGAAATGGAAGTGCGCGAGCTTCTGTCGAAGTACGACTTTCCGGGCGACGACACGCCGATCATCAAGGGCTCGGCCAAGCTGGCGCTGGAAGGCGACACGGGCGAGCTGGGCGAAGTGGCGATCATGAATCTGGCCGACGCGCTGGACACGTACATCCCGACGCCGGAGCGCGCAGTGGACGGCGCCTTCCTGATGCCGGTGGAAGATGTGTTCTCGATCTCGGGTCGCGGCACGGTGGTGACGGGTCGCGTGGAGCGCGGCGTGGTGAAGGTTGGCGAGGAAATCGAAATCGTCGGTATCAAGCCGACGGTGAAGACGACTTGCACGGGCGTGGAAATGTTCCGCAAGCTGCTGGACCAAGGTCAAGCGGGCGACAACGTCGGTATCCTGCTGCGCGGCACGAAGCGTGAAGACGTGGAGCGTGGCCAGGTTCTGGCCAAGCCGGGTTCGATCACGCCGCACACGCACTTCACGGCCGAAGTGTACGTGCTGAGCAAGGACGAAGGCGGCCGCCACACGCCGTTCTTCAACAACTACCGTCCGCAGTTCTACTTCCGTACGACGGACGTGACGGGCTCGATCGAGCTGCCGAAGGACAAGGAAATGGTGATGCCGGGCGACAACGTGTCGATCACGGTGAAGCTGATTGCACCGATCGCCATGGAAGAAGGTCTGCGCTTCGCTATCCGCGAAGGCGGCCGTACCGTCGGCGCAGGTGTGGTTGCCAAGATTATCGAGTAAAATCTCGGGCTCACCTGTCGTTGCAGTACTGAAGTAACGTGACCGAGGCCGGGTGTTCGCACCAAGCGAATGCCCGGTCTCTCGCTCTTTTGCCAAATCGGCGGTGCAACATCGCCTCGCTCTTTTAAGGAATCGTCATGCAGAACCAAAAAATCCGTATCCGTCTGAAAGCATTCGACTATCGCCTGATCGATCAATCGGCAGCCGAAATCGTCGATACGGCGAAACGGACTGGTGCAATCGTCCGTGGCCCGGTGCCGCTGCCGACGCGCATTCAGCGCTTTGACATTCTGCGTTCGCCGCACGTCAACAAGACGTCGCGCGATCAGCTCGAAATCCGTACGCATCAGCGCCTGATGGACATCGTCGATCCGACCGACAAGACGGTCGACGCGCTGATGAAGCTCGACCTGCCGGCTGGCGTCGACGTCGAAATCAAGCTGCAGTAAGCCTCTAGAGCTTCACCGGGTTTTCGGGTGAAGCTAAGTCTTTGATTGCTTGCAGAAAACGAAAAGCCTTGTTATACTCCAAGGCTTTTCGCGCACTTGCGCAAAAAAGTCCGCCCAGTTTCTCGTAACGAAGTGGACATTTTGTAATCAGCCCCGACCAATCGCAGTCGGGAATGGAGAAAACGATGAGCCTTGGACTCGTAGGTCGCAAGGTTGGCATGACCCGTATCTTCACGCCTGAAGGGGACTCGATTCCCGTCACCGTGCTGGACGTGTCGGACAACCGCGTGACGCAGATCAAGACCGTTGAAACGGATGGTTATACCGCCGTTCAGGTTGCATTCGGTGCTCGCCGCGCATCGCGCGTGACGAAGCCGCTGGCGGGTCACCTCGCCAAAGCCGGCGTTCAAGCTGGTGAAATCCTCAAAGAATTCCAGATCGAATCCGCGAAGGCCGCCGAATTGGCGAACGGCGCTGTGATCGGTACGGACATTTTCGAAGTTGGCCAGAAGGTCGACGTGCAAGGTACGTCGATTGGTAAGGGCTACGCCGGTACCATCAAGCGTTACAACTTCGCCTCAGGTCGTGCCTCGCACGGTAACTCGCGTTCGCACAACGTTCCGGGTTCGATCGGTATGGCGCAGGATCCGGGTCGTGTGTTCCCGGGTAAGCGCATGACGGGTCACCTCGGTGACGAAACCGTCACGGTTCAGAATCTCGAAATCGCTCGCATCGACGCCGACCGCAATCTGCTGCTGGTTCGCGGCGCGGTTCCGGGTGCGAAGGGCGGCAAGGTATTCGTGACGCCGGCCGTCAAGACGCGTGCTGTGAAAGGAGCGAAATAATGGAACTTAAGCTCCTGAATGCCAATGGTCAGGAAGCTGCTGGCGTGAACGCATCGGACGTCGTGTTCGGTCGCGATTACAACGAAGCCCTGATTCACCAGGTCGTCGTGGCTTATCAAGCCAATGCACGTAGCGGCAACCGCGCTCAGAAGGATCGTGAGCAGGTCAAGCACACCACCAAAAAGCCGTGGCGTCAAAAAGGTACGGGTCGCGCTCGTGCCGGTATGTCGTCGAGCCCGTTGTGGCGTGGCGGTGGTCGTATCTTCCCGAATTCGCCGGAAGAAAACTTCTCGCACAAGGTCAACAAGAAGATGCATCGCGCAGGTCTCTGCTCGATCTTCTCGCAATTGGCTCGCGAAGGCCGTATCTCGGTGGTCGAAGACCTCGCGCTTGAAGCGCCGAAGACCAAGCTGTTGGCCGATAAATTCAAGGCGATGGGTCTCGATTCCGTGTTGGTCATCACCGATACGGTCGACGAGAACCTGTACCTCGCGTCGCGCAATCTGGCCCACGTGGCCGTTGTCGAGCCGCGTTACGCCGACCCGCTCTCGCTGATCTACTTCAAGAAGATTCTGATCACGAAGGCTGCGGTCGCTCAGATCGAGGAGTTGCTGTCATGAGCGAGATTCGCAAAAACGATCATCGTTTGATGCAAGTTCTGCTCGCGCCGGTGATCTCCGAAAAGGCGACGCTGGTGGCCGACAAGAACGAACAAGTCGTGTTCGAAGTCGCCCCGGACGCCACGAAGCAGGAAGTAAAGGCTGCTGTCGAGCTGCTGTTCAAGGTCGAAGTCAATTCCGTCAACGTGCTCGTCACGAAGGGTAAAGCCAAGCGCTTTGGCCGCTTCAACGGCAAGCGCAAGGACGTGAAGAAGGCGTACGTCTGCTTGAAGCCCGGCCAGGAAATCAACTTTGAAGCGGAGGCCAAGTAATCATGGCAATCGTTAAAGTTAAGCCGACTTCGCCGGGTCGCCGCGCGATGGTCAAGGTGGTCAACAAGGATCTGCATAAGGGCAAGCCGTTTGCGGCGCTGCTCGATTCGCAGTCCGTGACCGCCGGCCGTAACAACAACGGCCGCATCACCACGCGTCATAAGGGCGGTGGTCATAAGCAGCACTACCGTATCGTCGACTTCCGTCGCAACAAGGACGGCATTCCGGCAAAGGTCGAGCGTCTCGAGTACGACCCGAACCGTAGCGCGAACATCGCGCTGGTTCTTTACGCAGACGGTGAGCGTCGCTACATCATCGCGCCGAAGGGCGTGGTCGTTGGTACGCAGCTCATGTCCGGTTCGGAAGCGCCGATCCGCGCAGGCAACACGCTGCCGATCCGCAACATTCCGGTCGGTACCACGATCCACTGCATCGAAATGCTGCCGGGCAAGGGTGCGCAAATCGCGCGTTCGGCTGGTACGTCCGCGATGCTGCTGGCGCGCGAAGGCGTCTACGCGCAGGTTCGTCTGCGTTCGGGCGAAATCCGCCGCGTGCACGTCGAGTGCCGCGCAACGATCGGTGAAGTGGGCAACGAAGAGCATAGCCTCCGTCAAATTGGTAAGGCTGGCGCGAACCGCTGGCGTGGTATCCGTCCGACGGTGCGCGGCGTTGCAATGAACCCGGTCGATCACCCGCACGGCGGTGGTGAAGGCAAGACGGCTGCAGGTCGCGATCCGGTGAGCCCGTGGGGCACGCCGACTAAGGGTTATCGCACCCGTAGCAACAAGCGCACGACGACGATGATCGTCCAGCGCCGTCACAAGCGTTAAGGAGTAGGCAATGACACGTTCTGCTAAAAAAGGTCCGTTCTGCGACGCTCATTTGCTGAAGAAAGTTGAGTCGGCTGCAGCTACGCGCGACAAGAAGCCGATCAAGACCTGGTCGCGTCGCTCGACGATTCTCCCGGACTTCATCGGTCTGACGATCGCTGTTCACAACGGCCGTCAGCACGTTCCGGTGTATGTCACGGAAAACATGGTCGGCCACAAGCTTGGCGAGTTCGCATTGACCCGTACGTTCAAGGGTCACGCGGCCGACAAGAAGGCCAAGAAATAAGGGGCTATCAAGATGGAAGTGAAAGCAATTCATCGCGGTGCCCGCATCTCGGCGCAGAAAACGCGCCTTGTGGCTGACCAGATTCGTGGTTTGCCGGTCGACAAGGCGCTGAACGTTCTGACGTTCTCGCCGAAGAAGGCGGCGGGTATCGTCAAGAAGGTCGTGCTGTCTGCGATCGCGAATGCGGAACACAACGAAGGCGCCGATATCGATGAGCTCAAGATCACGAGCATCTATATCGACAAGGCTGCTTCGTTGAAGCGTTTTACCGCACGCGCTAAGGGTCGTGGTAACCGCATCGAGAAGCAATCCTGTCACATCACTGTGACGGTCGGGAATTAAGGAGCCATACGATGGGACAAAAAATTCATCCGACTGGCTTCCGTTTGGCCGTCAGCCGCAACTGGGCTTCGCGCTGGTATGCGAACAACAGCAACTTCGCGGCGATGCTCCAGGAAGACATCGGTGTTCGTGAGTACCTGAAGAAGAAGCTGAAGAACGCTTCGGTTGGTCGCGTCATCATCGAGCGTCCGGCAAAGAACGCGCGCATCACGATTTACAGCTCGCGTCCGGGCGTGGTCATCGGCAAGAAGGGCGAAGACATCGAACTGTTGAAGGCTGAACTGCAGAAGCGCATGGGCGTTCCGGTTCACGTCAACATCGAAGAAATTCGCAAGCCGGAAACCGATGCTCAGCTGATCGCTGACTCGATCACGCAACAGCTCGAACGCCGGATCATGTTCCGTCGCGCGATGAAGCGTGCGATGCAGAATGCCATGCGCCTTGGCGCGCAAGGTATCAAGATCATGAGCGCGGGCCGTCTTAACGGTATCGAAATCGCTCGTACCGAGTGGTATCGCGAAGGTCGCGTGCCCCTCCATACGCTGCGTGCCGATATCGACTACGCAACGTCGGAAGCGAAAACCACGTACGGCATCATCGGCGTGAAGGTGTGGGTCTACAAGGGCGACACGCTGGGCCGTAATGAAGCGCCGGTGGTGGAAGAAGTGGCGGAAGACAAGCGTCCGCGCCGCAACGCACGTCCGGGTGGCGATCGCCGTCCGCGCCGTGATGGCGAAGGCGCTCCGGCAGGTGCTCGTCGCGGCGGTCCCCGTCGTGGCGGCGCTGGCGGTGACGCGAAGAGTGGAGAATAACGATGCTGCAACCGAAACGCAGAAAGTATCGCAAAGAGCAGAAAGGTCGTAACACCGGCAAGGCGACGCGCGGCAACGCGGTGTCGTTCGGTGAATACGGTCTGAAGGCTATCGGTCGCGGCCGTTTGACCGCGCGTCAAATCGAAGCCGCGCGTCGTGCAATGACGCGTCACATCAAGCGTGGTGGCCGGATCTGGATCCGCATTTTCCCGGACAAGCCGATTTCGCAGAAGCCGGCAGAAGTACGTATGGGTAATGGTAAGGGTAACCCGGAGTACTACGTCGCTGAAATTCAACCGGGCAAGATGCTGTACGAAATGGACGGTGTCACCGAAGAACTGGCGCGCGAAGCGTTCCGTCTGGCTGCAGCCAAGCTGCCGCTCAAGACGTACTTCGTCGTGCGTCAGCTCGGCGCCTAAGGAGTAAATGATGAAGGCATCTGAACTTCACCAGAAAGACCAGGCCGCGCTCAACAAAGAGCTGACGGACCTGCTGAAGGCGCAATTCGGCCTGCGCATGCAACTCGCGACCCAGCAGCTCACGAACACGAGCCAGCTGAAGAAGGTTCGTCGCGACATCGCACGTGTGCGGACCGTCCTGACTGAGAAGGCGAACCAGAAATGAACGATAGCGTAAAAACCTCGCTCAAGCGGACGCTGGTCGGCAAGGTCGTCAGCAACAAGATGGACAAGACGGTCACCGTTCTGGTCGAGCACCGCGTGAAGCATCCGATCTACGGCAAGTACGTCGTGCGTTCGAAGAAGTACCACGCGCATGATGACGCCAATACGTACAACGAAGGCGATCTCGTCGAAATCCAGGAAACTCGTCCGATTTCGAAAACCAAGGCTTGGGTTGTATCGAAGTTGGTTGAAGCGGCGCGCGTGATCTAAGTCTGTAGTTGTAGTGCCGCGATGCAGTAACTAGTGTCGCAGTAAGTTTCGCTTGCAAGACCGAGATTATTTGTTATAATCTCGGTCTTCCCTCTTTGTGGGAGCCCCGTCGCGGGCGAAACTGGTGGGGGAAGCCGGTTCAGGCGCCAGCCTGAGTCGACAGATTCACCGGATTGCGATGGCGGGTTTCGTCTGCCCTCGCTGCCTGTTCTAACCCAAGCAGCCGATTGGCTGACGGGACCAAGACTGACCGGATGCGCCATGGTGGTGTGACCGGATTAAGTTGGGAAAGATAAACCATGATCCAGACCGAAACTCGGCTTGAAGTGGCCGACAACACGGGTGCGCGTGAAGTCATGTGCATCAAGGTGCTCGGCGGTTCGAAGCGTCGTTACGCTAGCATTGGCGACATCATCAAGGTGACCGTCAAGGAAGCGACGCCGCGCGGACGCGTAAAGAAGGGCGAAATTTATAACGCCGTGGTCGTTCGCACGGCCAAAGGCGTGCGTCGCCAGGATGGCTCGCTCATCAAGTTCGACGGCAATGCCGCCGTACTGTTGAACACGAAGCTCGAGCCGATCGGCACGCGTATTTTCGGGCCGGTGACGCGTGAACTGCGTAGCGAACGATTCATGAAGATCGTTTCGCTCGCGCCGGAAGTGCTGTAAGGAGTCGCGATGAACAAGATTCGCAAGGGTGACGAAGTTATCGTCACTACCGGCAAGGACAAAGGCAAGCGCGGTACCGTGCTGGTCGTTGCGGAAGAGCATGTCACGGTCGAGGGTATCAACCTCGTCAAGAAGCATGTGAAGCCGAACCCGATGAAGGGTACGACGGGCGGTGTGGAAGCCAAAACGATGCCGCTGCATATTTCGAACGTCGCATTGGTCGACGCGAATGGCAAGGCGTCGCGTGTGGGCATCAAGGTCGAAGATGGAAAGAAGGTTCGCTTCTTGAAGTCGACCGGCGCCACGCTTAACGCCTGACGCGGAGTTAAAAAATGGCTCGTCTGCAAGAAATTTACAAAGAAACGGTTGTGCCGCAACTGGTTGAAAAGTTCGGCTACAAGTCCATCATGGAAGTGCCGCGCATCACCAAGATCACCCTCAACATGGGTCTTGGCGAAGCGGTCGCTGACAAGAAGATTATCGAAAACGCCGTGGGCGACCTGACGAAGATCGCTGGCCAAAAGCCGGTTATCACGAAGGCGCGCAAGGCAATCGCGGGCTTCAAGATTCGTCAAGGCTACCCGATCGGCGCGATGGTCACGCTGCGCGGTCAAGCCATGTACGAATTCCTGGACCGCTTCGTGACGGTTGCGCTCCCCCGTGTGCGCGACTTCCGTGGCGTCTCGGGCCGTGCATTCGACGGTCGTGGTAACTACAACATCGGTGTGAAAGAGCAGATCATTTTCCCCGAAATTGACTACGACAAGATCGACGCGCTGCGTGGGCTGAACATCAGCATCACGACCACCGCGAAGAGTGACGACGAAGCAAAGGCGCTGCTCGCCGGCTTCAAGTTCCCGTTCAGAAACTGAGGTTACCGTGGCTAAACTGGCACTGATCGAACGTGAAAAGAAGCGCGCACGCCTCGCAGCCAAGTACGCTCCGAAGCGTGCTGAGCTGAAGGCTGTGATCGACGACGCAAGCAAGTCGGACGAAGAACGCTATATCGCCCGTCTCGCGCTGCAACAATTGCCGCGTAACTCGAACCCCACTCGCAAGCGTAACCGCTGCGCGATCACGGGTCGTCCTCGCGGCACGTTCCGCAAGTTCGGACTCGCGCGTAGCAAGATCCGCGAAATCGCATTCCGCGGTGAAATCCCTGGCCTCACCAAGGCGAGCTGGTAATAGGAGAAACATAAATGAGCATGAGTGATCCTATCGCCGATATGCTGACTCGCATCCGCAATGCGCAGATGGTCGAGAAGGTTTCGGTGACTATGCCCTCGTCGAAAGTCAAGGTTGCGATTGCGCAGGTTTTGAAGGACGAAGGTTATATCGACGATTTCGCAGTGAAGGCTGAAGGTGCGAAGTCGGAATTGAACATCGCGTTGAAGTACTACGCTGGCCGTCCGGTTATCGAGCGCCTCGAGCGCGTCTCGAAGCCTGGTCTGCGCGTGTACCGCGGTCGCAACGACATTCCTCAGGTGATGAATGGCCTGGGCGTTGCAATCGTCTCGACGCCGAAGGGTGTGATGACTGACCGCAAGGCGCGCCAGACCGGCGTCGGTGGCGAAGTCATCTGCTACGTCGCTTAACGCCGAAGGGAGAAGAAACATGTCTCGAGTAGGTAAGAGCCCGATCGCGTTGCCGCAAGGCGCCGAAGTGGCCGTCAAGGGCGACGTCATCACCGTCAAGGGTCCGCTCGGCACGATCTCGCAAGCGGGTAATCCGCTGGTGAGCGTGGCGAACGACAACGGTACGTTGAATTTCGCGCCGGCTGACGAAAGCCGCGAAGCGAACGCGATGTCCGGCACGATGCGCGCCCTGGTGGCGAACATGGTGCATGGCGTCACCAAGGGTTTCGAACGCAAGCTGACGCTGGTTGGCGTCGGTTATCGTGCACAAGCGCAAGGCGACAAGCTGAATCTGTCGCTGGGTTTCTCGCACCCCGTGGTGCACCAGATGCCGGAAGGCGTCAAGGCTGAAACCCCGACGCAGACCGAAATCGTGATCAAGGGGATCGACAAGCAGAAAGTCGGCCAAGTCGCGGCGGAAGTTCGTGGCTATCGTCCGCCGGAGCCCTATAAGGGCAAGGGCGTGCGTTATGCCGACGAGGTCGTGATCCTCAAAGAAACGAAGAAGAAGTAAGGGTGCGCAATCATGGATAAGACTCAATCTCGCCTGCGCCGCGCTCGTCAGACGCGTATCAAGATCGCTGAGCTGCAGGTCGCGCGTCTCGCCGTGCATCGCACGAATACGCATATCTACGCGCAAGTGTTCTCGGCATGCGGCACGAAGGTGCTTGCAAGCGCCTCGACGCTGGAAGCCGAAGTGCGCGCTGAACTGGCTGACAAGTCGGGCAAGGGCGGCAACATCAACGCTGCAACCCTGATCGGCAAGCGTATTGCCGAGAAGGCGAAGGCTGCCGGCATCGAATCCGTCGCCTTTGACCGCTCGGGTTTCCGCTACCACGGCCGCGTGAAAGCGCTGGCTGATGCCGCGCGCGAAGCCGGGCTCAAGTTCTAAGGGAAGAATTCGTCATGGCAAAGATGCAAGCGAAAGTTCAGGCTGACGAACGCGACGACGGCCTGCGCGAAAAGATGATTTCGGTCAACCGCGTGACCAAGGTCGTGAAGGGTGGCCGGATTCTCGGTTTCGCCGCACTGACCGTGGTTGGCGACGGCGATGGCCGCGTCGGCATGGGCAAGGGCAAAGCGAAGGAAGTTCCGGTCGCCGTTCAAAAGGCAATGGAGCAAGCCCGCCGCAACATGTTCAAGGTGCCGCTCAAGAACGGTACGTTGCAACACGAAGTGCACGGTAAGCATGGCGCTTCCGCAGTCCTCCTCGCTCCGGCGAAGGACGGTACTGGCGTGATCGCAGGCGGCCCGATGCGCGCAGTGTTCGACGTGATGGGCGTGCAGAACGTGGTGGCCAAGAGCCACGGTTCGACGAACCCGTACAATCTCGTTCGTGCAACGCTCGACGGTCTGCGTAAGCAGTCCACGCCGGGCGACATCGCGGCGAAGCGCGGCAAGTCCGTCGAAGATATTTTGGGCTAAGCCTCGAGGTCATCATGTCTGAGAAAACTGTCAAGATTCAGCTCGTCAAGAGCCTGATCGGGACCCGCGAAACGCACCGCGCTACGGTGCGTGGCCTCGGCCTGCGTCGCCTCAACTCGGTGAGCGAGCTGCAGGACACGCCGGCAGTGCGCGGGATGATCAACAAGGTTTCGTACCTCGTTAAGGTCATCGGCTAAGGCCGCCGACTAGGATCCAAGGAGTTGAACATGGAATTGAATAACCTGAAGCCGGCAGAAGGCGCGAAGCACGCTAAGCGTCGCGTCGGTCGCGGCATCGGTTCGGGCCTCGGCAAGACTGCAGGTCGCGGCCACAAGGGTCAGAAATCGCGTTCGGGCGGCTTTCACAAAGTCGGCTTCGAAGGCGGTCAGATGCCTCTGCAGCGTCGTCTGCCGAAGCGCGGCTTCACTTCGCTGACGAAGGAATTCGTCGGTCAAGTGCGCCTGGCTGATCTCGAGAAGCTGCCGGTCGACGAAATCGATCTGTTGGCTTTGAAGCAAGCGGGTCTGGTCGGCGAGCTCATCAAGAGCGCGAAGATCATCAAGACCGGCGAGATCACCCGCAAGGTCACGGTGAAGGGTCTGACGGCAACGAAGGGCGCCCGTGCAGCAATCGAAGCCGCTGGCGGCTCGTTCGCCGAGTAACGCGATTTCGCCGTTACTAGCACTAGCATCGGAGAAGGTTCTTGGCTAACAGCCCGAGTCTCGCAAAACCCGGTCGAAGCGCGGCGAAATTTGGCGATCTGCGTCGGCGTGCAGTGTTCCTGCTGCTGGCGTTGGTTGTCTACCGCATTGGTGCGCATATTCCGGTTCCCGGCATCGATCCGGATCAGCTGGCGAAGTTGTTCCAAAGCCAGTCGGGCGGCATCCTTGGCATGTTCAACATGTTCTCGGGTGGCGCGCTGTCACGATTCACGATTTTCGCGTTGGGCATCATGCCCTACATTTCGGCCTCGATCATCATGCAGTTGTTGTCGATCGTGTCGCCGCAAATGGAGGCGTTGAAGAAGGAAGGACAGGCAGGTCAACGAAAGATCACGCAGTACACGCGGATCTTCACGGTGGTTCTGGCAACCTTCCAGGCTTTCGGTATCGCGGTGGCGCTGGAAAATCAGCCCGGCCTGGTACTGGATCCCGGCATGGTGTTCCGGCTGACGACGGTGGTCACGCTGGTGACGGGCACGATGTTCCTGATGTGGCTTGGTGAGCAGATCACGGAGCGCGGTCTTGGCAACGGCATCTCGATCATCATTTTCGGTGGTATCGCGGCAGGCTTTCCGAATGCAATCGGCGGTCTGTTCGAGCTGGTTCGCACCGGTTCGATGAGCATCATCTCGGCGATCATCATCGTCGCGTTGATCGCGGCGGTTACGTATCTGGTCGTGTTCATCGAACGCGGTCAGCGCAAGATCCTCGTGAACTATGCGAAGCGCCAGGTCGGTAACAAGATTTACGGCGGACAGTCGTCACATCTGCCGCTGAAGCTGAACATGTCGGGTGTGATTCCGCCGATCTTCGCGTCGTCGATCATTCTCTTCCCGGCAACCATCCTGAACTGGTTCAGTTCGGGAACGCGTACCGGCTGGTTCGCGAACACGTTGCACAGCGTGGCTGAAGCCCTCAAGCCCGGTCAACCTGTGTACGTGCTGTTGTATGCGTTGGCTATCGTGTTCTTCTGCTTCTTCTACACCGCGTTGGTGTTCAACAGCAGGGAAACCGCCGACAACTTGAAGAAGAGCGGTGCGTTCGTTCCGGGTATTCGTCCGGGCGATCAGACTGCACGGTACATCGACCGCATCCTCACGCGTCTGACGCTGGCCGGTGCGATCTACATCGTGTTTGTGTGCTTGTTGCCTGAGTTTCTGGTGTTGCGCTGGAACGTGCCGTTTTATTTTGGTGGAACGTCGCTGCTGATCATTGTCGTCGTCACGATGGACTTCATGGCTCAGGTGCAGTCGTACGTTATGTCGCAACAATATGAATCGCTGCTCAAGAAGGCAAACTTCAAGGGCGGCAACGTCCCGATGCGCTAGTTAGGACTATGGCCAAAGACGATGTAATCCAGATGCAGGGCGAGGTCATTGAAAACCTCCCCAACGCTACTTTCCGGGTGAAATTGGAAAATGGCCATGTCGTCCTGGGACACATATCCGGAAAGATGCGGATGCACTACATCCGTATCCTACCGGGCGACAAGGTTACGGTTGAATTGACGCCTTACGATCTGTCTCGTGCACGGATCGTGTTCCGGGCGAAGTGATTTGAAAAAAGGGTAATATCATGAAAGTGATGGCATCGGTTAAGCGCATTTGCCGCAATTGCAAGATCATTAAGCGCAAGGGCGTTGTGCGCGTGATTTGCAGCTCTGATCCGCGCCACAAACAGCGTCAAGGCTGAACGCCGCGCTTTTTGCTTGCGCTTTTTGTTTGAGGAAAAACAATGGCTCGTATCGCAGGGGTTAACATCCCGAATCACCAGCATACCGAGATCGGCCTGACGGCAATCTTCGGCATTGGTCGCACGCGTTCCCGCGGCATTTGCAGTGCTGCTGGTGTGGAATTTTCGAAGAAGGTCAAGGACCTCACCGACGCAGACCTCGAAAAGCTGCGTGACGAAGTGGGCAAGTTCATCGTCGAAGGCGATCTGCGCCGTGAAGTGACGATGAACATCAAGCGCCTGATGGACTTGGGTTGCTACCGCGGCATGCGTCATCGCAAGGGTCTGCCCCTGCGTGGCCAGCGCACGCGCACCAACGCCCGTACTCGCAAGGGTCCGCGTCGTGCAGCGCAATCGCTGAAGAAGTAAGCGGAACTGACAGTTACAGGAAAACGTAATGGCTAAGGCTTCGAACAACTCCGCGGCGCAACGCGTTCGCAAGAAGGTCAAGAAGAACGTCGCCGAGGGCGTGGTTCACGTTCACGCGTCGTTCAACAACACCATTATCACGATCACCGATCGTCAAGGTAACGCGCTGGCATGGGCGACCTCGGGCGGCCAGGGTTTCAAGGGCTCGCGTAAGTCGACGCCTTTCGCAGCTCAGGTTGCAGCAGAATCGGCTGGCCGCGTGGCAATGGAATACGGCGTGAAGAACCTCGAAGTGCGGATCAAGGGCCCCGGCCCTGGCCGTGAGTCGGCGGTGCGCGCGCTGCATGGTCTTGGCATCAAGATCACCGCGATCTCCGACGTGACGCCGGTCCCGCACAACGGCTGCCGTCCGCCGAAGCGTCGTCGTATCTAACGTCGCGCATCAGTTGATTCGCGACCGCATGTTTCCTGTCGATGCGAAAGCGTCGGCGGGCTTCGTGCGTTATGCATCTGCTTCGCGCATTTCACTAAGCCCACCGTTCGGCCTATAGGGTTCGAACTAGCGCAGACGAAAGTTTGCGTGATCAATTTTTAAGGATTCAAAGTGGCACGCTATACCGGTCCCAAAGCCAAGCTGTCCCGCCGTGAAGGCACCGATCTGTTCCTGAAGAGCGCACGCCGCTCGCTCGCCGACAAGTGCAAGCTCGACAGCAAGCCTGGTCAACATGGCCGCATTTCGGGCGCACGTACGTCCGACTACGGCACCCAGTTGCGCGAAAAGCAAAAAGTGAAGCGTATCTATGGCGTGCTCGAGCGTCAGTTCCGCCGCTACTTCGCTGAAGCCGACCGCCGCAAGGGTCCGACGGGCGAGAACCTGCTGCAATTACTCGAATCGCGCCTGGACAACGTCGTTTATCGCATGGGCTTCGGCTCGACGCGCGCTGAAGCACGTCAGCTCGTGAGCCACAAGTCGATCGTCGTGAACGGCCAAGTTGCGAACATCCCGTCGCTGCAAGTGAAGTCGGGCGACGTCATCTCCGTGCGTGAGCAGTCGCGCAAGCAGGCTCGTATCGTCGAAGCGCTGTCGCTCGCCGAGCAAGGCGGTATGCCGAGCTGGGTGTCGGTCGACGCCAAGAAGTTCGAAGGAACGTTCAAGTCGATGCCGGAACGCAGCGATATCGCTGGCGACATCAACGAAAGCCTGATCGTCGAATTGTATTCGCGTTAATCGCGCGGTTAATCGCGCGGTAACCGGATTGGCAGCCGGGGACCCTGATTGCCGGTGGCAAGAGGGCGGCCTCGGCTGTTTTTTTCAGGTTGTTACCGGTCAGCCTTATCGGTGTAACGAGCCGAGGGTATTGAAAAGGAAAACCTATGCAAACCAGTTTGTTGAAGCCCAAGATCATTGCAGTTGAATCGCTTGGCGAGAGCCATGCGAAAGTGGTTATGGAGCCGTTCGAACGCGGCTATGGCCACACCTTGGGCAACGCGCTTCGGCGCGTGCTGTTGTCGTCGATGGTGGGCTACGCGCCGACCGAAGTGACGATCGCAGGCGTAGTGCACGAATACTCGACGCTCGACGGTGTGCAAGAGGATGTGGTCAACCTGCTGTTGAACCTGAAGGGCGTCGTCTTCAAGCTGCATAACCGCGACGAAGTCACGGTGACGCTGCGCAAGGAAGGCGAAGGCCTTGTCACGGCTGGCGATATCGAACTCGCGCATGATTGCGAGGTCATCAATCCCGGTCACGTGATTGCCCACCTTTCGAAGGGCGGCAAGCTCGACGTCCAGATCAAGATTGAAAAGGGCCGTGGCTACGTGCCGGGCAACGTGCGTCGTTATGGCGAGGAATCGGCCAAGATCATCGGTCGTATCGTGCTTGACGCGTCGTTCTCGCCGGTTCGCCGCGTGAGCTATGCCGTGGAAAGCGCGCGTGTCGAACAGCGTACCGACCTCGACAAGCTCGTGATGAACATCGAAACCAACGGCGTGATCTCGCCGGAGGAAGCGATCCGTCAATCGGCGCGCATTCTGGTCGATCAGTTGTCGGTCTTCGCAGCGCTGGAAGGCACGGAAGCGGCAGCGGAAGCGCCGTCGCGTGCGCCGCAGATCGATCCGATCCTGCTGCGCCCGGTGGATGACCTGGAACTCACGGTTCGCTCGGCGAACTGTCTGAAGGCCGAAAACATCTACTACATCGGCGATCTTATCCAGCGTACGGAAAACGAACTGCTGAAGACGCCGAATCTGGGCCGCAAGTCACTGAACGAAATCAAGGAAGTCTTGGCTTCGCGCGGTCTGACGCTCGGCATGAAGCTCGAAAACTGGCCGCCGGCTGGTCTCGACAAGTAAGCGCAAGAGTCAATCGCGTTACTGGCAAAGACGCGGATTTTGCTTTAAAATCCGCGTCTTGCTTTTTCTTCGACCGGCCCGTGCGCCACTTTAGAGCGCAATAGAAGAGCTGGATCAAAACTCGTTTAAGGAACTGAAATGCGCCATAAGCATGGTTTGCGGAAACTGAACCGCACGAGCAGCCACCGTCTGGCAATGCTCCGTAATATGTCGAACTCGCTGATCGAGCACGAAGTCATCAAGACGACGCTGCCGAAAGCCAAGGAACTGCGCAAGGTCGTCGAGCCCCTCATCACGCTCGGCAAGAAGCCGTCGCTGGCAAATCGTCGTCTGGCTTTCAATCGCCTGCGCGATCGTGACTCCGTCGCAAAGCTGTTCGACGTCCTCGGCCCGCGTTACGCAAGCCGTCCGGGTGGCTACCTCAGCATCCTGAAGTTTGGTTTCCGTGTTGGCGACAACGCACCGATGGCGCTGGTTCAACTGATGGACCGCCCGGAAGTCGAAGAAACCGAAGAAGTTCAGGAAGCTGAATAAATTCGGTTGGTGGTGAACGAAAAGGTCAAGCGTAGCTTGGCCTTTTTGCATTGTGGGCTTCGGAGTCGTTGCGGTCGTCGAAGTGAGCGGAGTGCTACGATAAGGCCCGATCCACAAGTCTCACGCACCGCGCCGCACCGGAGCCCGAAGTGAATTTCCCTGTCGTCCTTATGCTGACCACCGTTCCGGATGCACACGCTGCCGACAAGTTGGCGCAAGCGGTGCTCGAGGCGCGCCTGGCTGCGTGCGTGACGAGGCTCGGCGAAGTGCAATCGCAATATCACTGGAAGGGCGCACTGGAAACATCGCGGGAAGTGCAGTTGCTCTTCAAGACGAGCCTTGCGTGCAGCGCCGAATTGCAGCGCTTCGTCGCGGCGGCGCATCCTTATGAAACGCCCGAAATTCTTGTCTGGCAGGCCGATGCATCGCCGGGATATGGACAATGGGTCAATGCAGAAACGCAGCGTCCTCTTCATGTTTGATCTTCCTCGTCTCGTTTTGCGTTGGCTGATGATGGCCGCGACGCTCGCCTTTCTGCCTTTGGCGATAAACGCCGCGCACGCCGCAGACGACTTCCTCGATCCCGCCGTCGCCTTCAAGTTCAGTGCGTCCGAACAGCCGGGCGAAGTGGACGTGCGTTATAAGATCGCCGACGGCTACTACATGTATCGCGAGCGCTTTGCCTTCGCGGTCAAAAGCGGCGAGGCAATTATCGGCGCGGCGCAACTGCCCGCCGGCAAGGTTCATTTCGACCAGACATTTAACAAGGACGTCGAAACCTATCGCGGCGAACTACTCATCCGCATCCCGGTGACTCAGGCAAAGGGGCCGTTCGAGCTATCGGTTACGTCGCAAGGTTGCGCGGATCAGGGCATCTGCTATCCGCCGATGGAGCGCGTTTATCGCGTCAAGGGCGACGCGTTGCAAGCTGCGAGTGCCAGTTCTGCGACGTCTCCAGCGACAAACACTGCGTCGTCCCAATCCTGGTTCGAACGCGCGACGAGCGCCGACTACGCGCAATCGATGCTCGAAGGCGGCGGCTTCTTCGCTGTGGTCGGCTTGTACTTTCTGGCGGGCATGGTGTTGAGCTTGTTGCCTTGCTCGTATCCGATGATCCCGATTCTTTCCGCGATCATCGTCGGCGAAGGCGCGCGCGTTACGCGCACGCGTGGTTTTGCGCTGTCGGTGTCGTACGTCGTCGGCATGGCGCTTGTCTATACCGCGCTTGGGATTGCCGCGGCGCTCGTCGGTCAAAGCCTCGGCGCGTGGCTGCAAAACCCGTGGGTGCTGGGCGCGTTCGGCATCCTGCTCGCGGTTTTCGCGATCGCGCTGATCTCGGGAGTCGATATCGCGTTGCCGGAGCGCTGGCAAAGCGGCGTCAACGAGGCGTCTCAGAAACGCGGCGGCGGTAAGTTCGCGGCGGTCGCCGTGATGGGCGCCTTGTCGGCGCTCGTCGTCGGCGCGTGCATGACCGCGCCGCTTTTCGCCGTGCTCGCGTTTGTCGCGCACACGGGCGACGCCGTGCTCGGCGGGGCCGCGCTGTTCGCCATGGGTATCGGGCTTGGCGTGCCGTTGCTGATCATCGGTCTCGGCGCGGGGTCGGTGCTGCCGCGAGCGGGCGCCTGGATGGACGGCGTGAAGGTGTTTTTCGGCGTCGCGTTGCTTGCGGCCGCTTTGTGGATCGTGTGGCCGGTCATCGGTGGCGTCGCGCAAATGTTGCTGGCCGCGCTTTGGCTGCTGGTCGCGGCGGCATCGCTCGGCCTATTTGCGTCGGGCGCGATCGCGCCGGTCAACGTCTGGAAGCGGCTGGGGCGCGGCCTGGGCGCCGCGTTTGCCATCTGGGCGGCGGCGTTGCTGGTCGGTCTTGCCGCGGGATCGACGGATGCGTTGCGCCCGCTAGCCGTACTAGCCGCGCGCGGCGGCAGCAATGCAGGCGCGACGGCACGAGCATCGGGGCCGATCTTCGCGCCGGTCAAGTCATCGACGGAACTGGATTCGGCAGTGAAATCGGCGGCACGTCCTGCCATGCTCGACTTTTACGCCGACTGGTGCGTGTCCTGCAAGGAAATGGAGAACCTGACTTTCTCCGACGCCCGCGTTCAGGCGCGTCTCGCGCAACTCAATCTGTTGCGTGCGGACGTGACCGCGAACAACACCGATGATCAGACCTTGCTCAAGCGCTTCAAGCTGTTCGGCCCGCCCGGCATCATCTTCTTCGATGCGCAAGGCAACGAGGTCGCGCGCGTGGTTGGCTATGAATCGGCGGATACGTTTTTGAAAAGCCTCGATAAAGTCAGTCCGGCGAACGGATGACGAAGGGCGATGCATTGCGCACCGCCCTGAAACGACTTACTTCGACGCCCGCAAAATCTTCGCGGCATCCAGCGCGAAATAGGTCAAGACGCCATCCGCGCCCGCGCGTTTGAACGCGAGCAGCGCTTCCATCATCGTCTTGTCGTGATCGAGCCAGCCGTTTTGCGCGGCGGCCTTGATCATCGCGTACTCGCCGCTCACCTGATAGGCGTACGTCGGAAAGCGGAACTCGTCCTTCACGCGCCGCACGATGTCGAGATACGGCATGCCGGGCTTGACCATCACCATGTCCGCGCCTTCCTCGATGTCCATGCGCACTTCGCGCATCGCTTCATCAGAGTTCGCCGGGTCCATTTGATACGTCATCTTGTTGCCCTTGCCGAGATTCGCGGCGGAGCCGACGGCATCGCGGAACGGGCCGTAGAACGCCGATGCGAATTTCGCCGCGTAAGCCATGATGCGCGTGTGGATGTGGTCGTCGCTTTCCAGCATCTCGCGGATGGCGCCGATGCGCCCGTCCATCATGTCCGACGGCGCCACGATATCCACGCCTGCTTCTGCCTGGGTGCGCGCCTGATCGACGAGAATCTCGCTCGTTTCGTCGTTCTTCACGTAGCCTTCTTCATCGAGCACGCCGTCCTGGCCGTGACTCGTGTACGGATCGAGCGCGACATCGGTGAGCACGCCGAGCGTCGGGAAGTTCTTCTTCAGTTCGCGCACGGCACGCGGAATCAGACCTTCGGGATTGATCGCCTCGCGTCCATCCGGTGTTTTCAGCGACGGTTCGATTGCCGGAAAGAGCGAGATCACGGGCACGCCCAGTTCGACGCACTGCTCGGCCACGCTCATCAACAAGTCGACGGACGTGCGCTCGACGCCGGGCATCGACGGCACGGCATGCCGCACGTTGGTGCCTTCGACGATGAACACGGGATAAATCAGATCGTTCGTGGTGAGGATGTTCTCGCGCATCAGACGGCGTGAGAAGTCATCGCGGCGCATGCGGCGCGGGCGATGATGGGGATAGAAACTCATGACTTGGCTCGGTTTGAAGTGCTTCGGGGACGAGGATGAAAACGCGCTTCGAATATGCTCGAAGCCTTGCCGGGCAAGCGCTCGGAGCGGTCCGGAAACGTTTTGAGACAATGGTATATCATACCGATCGAGTAAGGCGCTTCGCGCTGAACTCCCCGCTTCTCCTCCCTGAGCGGGTGCCTGTCGTTATCGATCAGGCTGTTAACCCGCCGTCATGCGGCGGGTTTTTTTCATGCCGCACGCGATAATTTTCACTCCGCGAAGTCTTCCGAAGCCGCTTGCTTAGGCGCGAGCCAGCCTTCAATAAGCTCATGCGCTTCTTCCAGTCCCGTGCGCTTGAGCGCTGAAAAAAGCTGCACGCTCAATTCACCGCGATAGCCCGCATCCTTGTACTCGCCGAATGCTTTTTTCGTCGCGCGCAGGGCGTTGGTCATCTCCTGTCGCGTCAATTTGTCGCATTTGGTGAGCAGCGCGTGAATGGGCTTACCGGTGGGCGCGAACCAGTCGATCATGATCTGGTCGAGCTCGGTGAGCGGACGACGCGAGTCCATCATCAGGATCATGCCGCGCAATTGAGCGCGGCTTTGCAGATACGTCGAAAGCAATTGCTGCCAGTGCGCCTTCGCGGCGCCGGGTACTTCGGCATAGCCGTAACCCGGAAGGTCGACCAGAAAGCCGGTCGGTTCGTCTTCAGGCCCGACGGAGAAGTAGTTGATGTGCTGCGTGCGTCCGGGCGTCTTGCTGGCGAACGCGAGCCGCTTCTGATTACAGAGCACATTGATCGCAGTGGACTTGCCTGCGTTAGAACGGCCGCCGAAAGCGATTTCAGGTTGCGGCGTCGGCGGCAGATCACGAAGGTGATTGACAGTGGTGAAGAAGCGAGCTTGATGGAGCAGAAATGGCATTTGGCGGGTCGACTGAGAGAGCTGCGAAAACATGAAGCCTTGAGAACCCGGCAAATACTGGGCATGCCCCGACTGGCGTCTTTGCGTGTAGCGGGTTATTGTACAATACGACGGTTTTTTAAAGATCCGCACGGGCACGGAAGACCCGGGTTGCAAGCGCACCCACAATGGAGCGAGACAGTTTTAAGGGCGTCTTTTGAGCCCTTTCGTTCGGGTCATGTTGTGGCCGTTCCCGGTTTGCCGCCGTCGTTTTTTGCAGAACCTCACATTCTCACAAGACGAAAAACAGGGTACGCGAATGAACCGACTGTACAGGTCTCTGATGTTGATTCAGGCAGCGGCGGCTTTCGGTGGATTGATAACAGCATCAGCAAACGCGGCGGAGCCCGCGCAACCGGCAAAGCCGGATGTGGCCCGAGGTCAGGCCATTGCAACCCAGGTGTGCGCGGCGTGTCATGCGGCGGATGGCAACAGCGCTGGCGCGGCGTTTCCCAAGCTCGCGGGCCAGCACGCCGAATACATCGTCAAGCAGTTGAAGGATTACAAGACGCAGCCGGGAGCCAAGGCGCCGGCGCGTAACAATCCGATCATGGCGGGCATTGCGGGCGCGTTGTCGGATCAGGACATGATCAACGTCGCCGCATACTTTACGTCGCAGAAGGCCAAGCCCAACTTTGCGCGCGACAAGAACGACGTTGTGCTCGGGCAGAAGATTTATCGCGGCGGCATCGCGGACAAGGGTGTGCCGGCGTGCGCGGCGTGCCACGGCGCTACAGGCATGGGTATCCCGGTGCAATATCCGCGGCTGTCGTGGCAGTGGGGCGATTACACGGTGGCGCAGTTGAATGCATTCGCGCAAGGCACGCGTAACAATAGCGAGCCCATGCATGCCATCTCCTCCCGTTTGAGCGAAACGGAGATGAAAGCGGTGGCGGATTACATCGCCGGTTTGCATTGATCCGGGCAGGGCATGTGTTCTTCGGCATCGAACCCGGTAATCGTCGATACTGAGTTGCCCCAAGCGTTGCCCGTAAGTTGCCACTGAGCAAACATTAAGCAGCCGGTCCAACGAGGCCGGCGCGAAAACAAGAAAAGGGTGGGACGTCGGTCGACGAGACCGCTCGCGTCGCCACCCTTTTTTGCTGTCAGTCGGAGTTTGAATGAGCGTCACCACATCGGGATTGCAGTCGAAGTCGAGCCGTCGCGCGGTCAGGCATTTTGTCGAACTCGTGAGTTCGATGCGCTTCGCCATCGCCTTGCTGGTCGTACTGGCCATAGCAAGCATCATCGGCACGGTGCTTACGCAAGACGACCCGTACCCCAACTACGTCAATCAGTTCGGCCCGTTCTGGGCGGACATCTTCCGCGGCATCAGCATCTACACCGTGTACAGCGCGTGGTGGTTCATGCTGATCCTGATCTTTCTCGTGATTTCGGTCTCGCTATGCGTCATTCGCAACGGCCCGAAAATGATCGCGGACCTCAAGAGCTGGAAGGATCGCGTTCACGAAGGCGGCTTGCGCGCGTTTCATCACAAGGGTGAATTCGTGGTCAGCGCGGATCGCGCGCAGACGGCCGCCACGCTCGAACGTCTTTCCGCGAAGATGGGTTATCGCTTTGTCACGCGTCAGATTGACGCAGGCTCGACGCTCATCGCGGGCAAGCGCGGGGCGCTCACGAAGATCGGCTACATCTCGGCGCATCTGGCTATCGTGATCATTTGCGTCGGCGGGCTGCTCGACAGCAATCTGCCCATCAAGCTGCAGATGTGGCTCTTCAACAAGACGCCCATTCAGACCAACGCGGTCATCAACGACATTCCGGCGGAGCATCGCCTGTCCGTGTCGAATCCGACGTTTCGCGGTTACGCGTGGGTCCCGGAAGGTCAATACGTCGGCACGGCAATCTTGAATCAGCAGGACGGCTCGATCATTCAGGACTTGCCGTTCTCGATTCAACTCGACAAATTCATCGTCGATTACTACTCGACCGGCATGCCGAAGCTGTTCGCGAGCGACATCGTGGTGATCGACCACAAGACCGGCAAGCGCATTCCGGCACGCGTCGAAGTGAACAAGCCGTTCACGTACGACGGCGTGTCGATCTATCAGTCGAGTTTTCAGGACGGCGGCTCGAAGATGCAGATGACCGCCTGGCCCATGAGCGGCGGCAGCGCGAAAACCACGCCCTTCAACGGTACGATCGGCGGCACTGCGCCCGTGAATCAGCAGATTGCCGGTGCGCAAGGCCAAACGGTCGAATTCACCGATTTCCGCGCAATCAACGTCGAAAACATGACGGACGGCAACGGTGCGCCGGACGCACGCGGCGTCGGCAAGAAGGAAACCTTGCGCGATGCGTTCGACGAGCGCCTCGGCTCCGGCGCAAAGACGTCGAAGCCGACGGATCTGCGCAATATCGGCCCATCGGTGCAGTACAAGGTGCGCGGCACGGACGGTCAGGCGCGCGAGTACAGCAACTACATGTTGCCAGTCGATGTCAGCGGTCAGCGGATGTTCCTCGCCGGCATGCGCCTGAGCCCAAGCGATCCGTTCCGCTACTTGCGCATTCCTGCCGACGAGCAAGGCACGGTGAAGGAATGGATGAATCTGCGCGCCGCGCTTGCCACGCCCGCGACGCGCATCGAGGCTGCGCATCGGTTCGCGCAGCGTTCCGTGCCGCAGGATAACGGCGATTTGCAGAAGCACCTGGACGAAAGCGCGATCCGCGTGCTAAATCTTTTCGCCGGCGCGGATGAATCGGGCAACGGGTCCACGAATCCGCAAATGAGCGGCGGATTTCAAAGTATCGCGGCGTTCATCGATCGTTCGGTGCCGAAGGGCGAGCAAGAAAAGGCCGCCGGTTTGCTCATGCGCATGCTGGAAGGCGCAATGTGGGACGTCTGGCAGATTTCCCGCGAACAAAACGGCGAGCCGGCCGCAAAAGTGGACGAGAAAAACAGCGCCTTCGTTCAGTCGTCCATCAACGCGCTTTCCGACAGCTTTCTGTACGGATCGCCGGTATTTTTGCAGCTCGACACCTTCAAACAGGTGCAAGCATCGGTATTCCAGCTAACGCGCGCACCGGGCAAAAAAGTGGTGTATCTTGGCAGCCTCCTGCTCGTGCTCGGCATTTTCTCGATGTTTTACGTGCGTGAACGCCGGCTCTGGTTCTGGCTCAAAGATTCAGGGCAAGGCGGTGCGAGCGTTTTGATGGCAATGTCCACGGCGCGCCGCACGCTCGATTTCGAGAAGGAATTCGAGCGTACGCGCGCGACGGTCGCGGCGGCGCTCGGGACCACGCCAATCGATCCGGCGGCGCAGCATCCGTCGAAAGCATCGGCGACGCAAACACACGAGCCATCCGCGGCCTCCGGCTCGGAAGTATCAACACGGTAAGATCATGGACCTTTCTCAGACCTCCTCCCACGCGCAGCCCAAGACGGAACGTCCGGCATCATCGTCGTCGGGCCTGCCCGATGTCGCCGTTTTCGACGATCGTCCGTTCCTCAAACGCCTGGGCGCAATCGACTGGCTGTTCGCCATCGCGATGGTCGCGGGCGCGGGCTTCGCGCTCAACCGCTATCACGCGTTCATGGACGTGTACGACATGGCGGTGCTGGTCGCCGCGGTGCCGACCTTCGTCGTGCTCGGCTGGCGCTGGAAACCGGCGCGGCTGCTCATTGCGACGATCGCGGTCATGTCGCTGTTCTCGATTCAGCTCTATCAGCACGACCTCGCGCGCGCCGAAACCAACTTCTTCCTCAAATACTTCCTGTCGAGCCAATCCGCGATTCTGTGGATGAGCGCGCTCTTCATCCTGGCGACGCTCTTTTACTGGATCGGCCTCGTGTCGCGCTCGCAGACGGGCGGAGCAATCGGCTCGCGCATGACGTGGGTCGCGGTGCTCATGGGCTTCACGGGCCTGATGGTGCGCTGGTACGAGTCGTACATGATCGGCGCGGATGTCGGACACATCCCCATCTCGAACCTGTACGAAGTGTTCGTACTGTTTTGCCTCATCACGTCACTGTTCTATCTCTACTACGAACAGCATTACGCGACGCGTCAGATGGGCGCGTTCGTGCTGCTCGTGATCAGCGCGGCGGTCGGCTTCCTGATGTGGTATTCGATTGCCCGCGACGCGCAGCAGATTCAGCCGCTCGTGCCCGCGCTGCAGAGCTGGTGGATGAAGATTCACGTACCTGCGAACTTCATCGGCTACGGCAGTTTCGCGCTTTCCGCAATGGTTTCCGTCGCGTATCTGGCGAAGCAGCGCGGCTTTTTGGCCGACCGTCTGCCGTCGCTGGAAGTACTCGACGACGTGATGTACAAGTCCATTGCGGTCGGTTTCGCGTTCTTCACCATCGCGACCATTCTCGGCGCGCTGTGGGCCGCCGAAGCGTGGGGCGGTTACTGGAGCTGGGACCCGAAGGAAACGTGGGCACTGATCGTCTGGCTGAACTACGCGGCGTGGCTGCACATGCGGTTGATGAAGGGCCTGCGCGGCGCGGCGGCGGCGTGGTGGGCGCTGACGGGATTGATCGTCACGACCTTCGCGTTTCTGGGCGTCAACATGTTCCTTTCGGGACTGCACAGTTACGGCAAGCTCTGATCTCGCAGCATCGAAAGAAGAGAAACCGCCATGCGTCGCGCTGGCGGTTTTTTTTTGTCTTGTGATGGAATAGCGGCATCCGGTTTGCTGTTTGCACGTATATGAATGGATGGGCGGCGTATCCAATGCCGCGCAAGCAAAGGGAGTATGGCTCCATGTGGATCAGACGTAATCGCGCGCTTTATGGTGACGATATCGCCGCGCACGAAATCACGCCGCGCGATGTGTTCGAGAATCGGCGGCGTGCGCTGCGTTCGATCGGCGTGCTGGCGGCGACCGGCTTGACTGGCGTGAGCGGCATCGCGAATGCAGCGTTTACATCGCCGGATGCGAAGGGCCAGAAACTCGCGGCGAAGGCGAATCCGAAGTTCATCGCGCTCGACAAGGCGACGTCGCTCAAGGACATCACGAGCTACAACAACTTCTACGAGTTCGGCACCGACAAGGGCGATCCCGCCGAACACGCGGGCACGTTGCGGCCGAGGCCGTGGAAAGTGTCGGTCGAAGGCGCGATCAAGAACCCGAAAACCTACGACATCGACGAGCTTCTGAAGCTCGCGCCTCTCGAAGAACGTTTGTATCGCCTGCGATGCGTCGAAGGCTGGTCGATGGTCATTCCGTGGATCGGCGTCTCGCTGTCCGAGCTCATCAAGCGCGCGGAGCCCACGGGCAGCGCGAAGTACGTGCAGTTCATCACGCTTGCCGATCCTTCGCAGATGCCGGGTCTTTCGACGCCGATCCTCGAATGGCCGTATTCCGAAGGCCTGCGCATGGACGAAGCGATGAATCCGCTCACCTTGCTCACCGTCGGCTTGTATGGCGAAGTGCTGCCGAATCAGAACGGCGCGCCGGTGCGTATCGTCGTGCCGTGGAAATACGGCTTCAAGAGCGCGAAGTCGCTGGTCAAGATTCGCTTCGTTGAAAAGCAGCCGCCGACGAGCTGGAATCTATACGCGCCGACGGAATACGGCTTCTATTCCAACGTGAATCCTGGCGTGGATCATCCGCGCTGGAGTCAGGCGACGGAGCGGCGTATTGGCGAGGACGGTTTCTTTGCGCCCAAGCGCAAGACGCTCATGTTCAACGGATATGGCGATCAGGTTGCGTCGCTCTATCAGGGCATGGACCTCAAGAAAAACTTCTGAACGATGCCCACTGCATCCGAACTCAAGGGATCGCAAACGCGCGCGAACGTGCGGTCCGGGCCGCGCTGGATCGCGCCCGCAAAAGTGATCGTGTTCATCGCGGCGCTCTATCCGCTGGCGCGCATTGTGTTGCTCGGCATCATGGGCGGACTGGGCGCGAATCCGATCGAGTTCATCACGCGTTCGACCGGCCTTTGGACACTCGTCTATCTCTGCATCACGCTCGCCATCACGCCGGTGCGCCGGCTCACGGGCGTGACGGCGCTCGTGCGCTTTCGCCGCATGATCGGCCTTTACGCGTTCTTCTTCGCCGTGCTGCACTTCACGACATACATTTGGTTCGATAAGTGGTTCGATGTCGCCGCGATGTTGAAGGACATCGGCAAGCGGCCGTTCATCACCGTGGGCTTCGCCGCGTTCGTGTTGCTGATACCGCTCGCGGTGACATCGCCGAAAGCGATGGTCCGCAGGCTCGGCCGCCGCTGGCAGATGCTGCATCGGATCATCTATCTCGTCGCTATTCTGGCCATCCTGCATTTCTGGTGGATGAAGGCCGGCAAGCACGATTTCGCCTTGCCGAAGATTTACGGCGCAATCGTGATCGTGTTGCTGGGCTGGCGGCTGATCGCGTGGCTCAAAGGACGAATCGAGCGACGCCGGTTGAGCGCATAAAAAAAGCGATGCCACGGCATCGCTTTTTTGGCTCACGGCACGAAGATTCAGTCCGGCAAAATGGATTCGCCCGCGAACAACTGCTTCACTTCTTCGCGTTCGCGCACCACGCGCGCGCGTTCGCCATCGACCATGATTTCAGCGGCGCGCGCACGCGTGTTGTAGTTCGAGCTCATGACGAAGCCATACGCTCCCGCCGAAAGAATGGCGAGCAAGTCGCCTTGCTCGACGGCCAGTTCACGATCGCGTCCGAGCCAGTCGCCGCTTTCGCAAACCGGGCCGACGACATCGTATAAACGCGCGCTTGCCTTGCGTTCCATGACCGGCACGATGCGATGAAACGCCTCGTACATGGCGGGACGCGCGAGGTCGTTCATCGCGGCATCGACGATAGCGAAGTTCTTCTCTTCACCCGGCTTCAGATACTCGACGCGCGTTAGCAGCACGCCCGCATTGCCGACGAGCGAGCGTCCCGGCTCGAAATACACTTCGCGCTGACCGTGGCCGCGCTCTGCGAAATGCGCGAGCAACGTGCGCACGAAGTCGCCGATATCCGGCGGCGTTTCGTCGTCGTATGTAATGCCGAGACCGCCGCCGACGTCCACGTGACGAATGCTCATGCCGTCGGACTCGATCTGTTCGACGAGGTCGAGCAGCTTGTCGACGGCATCGAGATACGGGCTCACTTCGGTGATCTGCGAACCGATATGACAGTCGATACCCACGACATCGAGATTCGCCATGTCACGCGCTTCACGATACGTCGCGCGCGCGTCGCCGAAGGCCACGCCGAACTTGTTCGACTTCAAACCGGTGGAGATGTACGGATGCGTTTTGGCGTCGACATCGGGATTCACGCGCAGCGACACGGGCGCCTTCTTGCCAAGCGACTTCGCGACTTCGTTGAGCGCGTGCAACTCGGGAATGGACTCGACGTTGAAGCACTTCACGCCCGCTTCGAGCGCCTCGCGCATCTCGGCCGCGCTCTTGCCGACACCCGAGAAAACCGTGTTGGAAGCCTTGCCGCCCGCAGCCAGCACACGCGCCAGTTCGCCCGACGACACGATGTCGAAGCCCGCGCCCAGGCGCGCGAACACGTTGAGCACCGCGAGATTGCTGTTCGCTTTGACCGCGACGTGCACCGTTGCCTTTCGGCCCGCGCAGGCATCGGCGTAAGCGCGATAGGCGCGCGTCAGTGCATCGCGCGAATAGACGTAAAGCGGCGTGCCGAACTGTTCCGCGAGCGACGCGGCGGGGACGCCTTCGACGTGCAACGCGCCGTCGACGTAGTGGAATGCGGAATCGTTCATGCGTGGATTCGGATGTACGCGGCTTGGTGCGCGTGAGGCTTAGGTCAGTACCCGGCGGGCGCCGGTTTCAGAGTGGTGTCCGGCGAAAGCGACAGCGGCGCGCCGGAGGTATCGGGAATGTCGCCAGTCTCGCTCGCAGCCGATGCAGCGCTTGCCTTGTCGACGGAAGCGGAAGGCGGCGTATCCTGAAGGTCGCTAGGACGCTGCGGCAGTGGCGGGACAGTGGGAAGATAGAGCGGACCACGTTGTCCACAACCGCCGAGTGCGAGTGTTGCCGCGGCGCTCATGCTCAAAGCCGCTACAATCGCGCTCATCCTGAAAACGACTCGCATGACCGTCCCTGTACCATTGAATCGATGGAGTTTAGCATGACAGACCAGGAATACCTGAGCTTGGCAGAGGCCGCGCTGACGGCCATCGAACGTGCTGTGGATCGGGCTGAAGCCGATATCGAATTCGAGCGTAGCGGCAATGTGCTCACGCTGGAATTCGAGAACCGCACGAAGGTGATCGTCAATCTTCAGCCGCCGAAACACGAGATCTGGCTAGCCGCGAAGGCGGGCGGTTTTCACTACAAATACGTGGATGGCGCCTGGCGCGACACACGCGACAACAGCGAGTTTTTCGCCACGCTCACGAAGTATTCGACCGAACAGGCGGGCGAGCCCGTTCGCTTTTCAGCGAAGTAAGGCGCGCCCGGCAAGGAACGTCACTGTCCCTTGAACAGATTCATGATGTCCTGCTTTTCCTGCTCGCCGACTTCGGGCGCCGGAGCCGTGACGCCCGACACGCCCGCGGCCGACGACGCCTGACTCACGCCGATTGTCGCGATGAAGCCGTGGCCCGGCGTCATGTCGTCGAAGTACAGTTCGCCACCGAGCGAGGTCACGTCGGGCGGCGTCATCGGCTTGTACTCGGGCAAGCCCTTCAGCGCGCGCGTCATGTAATCCATCCACACGGGCAGTGCGAGACCGCCGCCCGTTTCCTTGTCGCCGAGCGTGCGCGGATTGTCATAGCCGATCCACGCAATCGCCACGAGCGAACGCTGATAGCCCGCGAACCAGGCATCGCGCGAATCGTTCGTCGTGCCGGTCTTGCCTGCGAGGTCGGTGCGCTTCAACTGATTCGTCTTGGCCGCCGTCCCGTGCTGCGCGACGCTTTGCAAAAGGCTATTCATCACGAACGCGTTGCGCGGCGTGATGGCAAGCGGCGCGCTTTGCTGCGCGACGAGCGGTTGCGGATGCGACACGACCGCGCCGTATGGGTCGGTGATATCGGCGATCAGATACGGATTCACGCGATACCCGCCATTGGCGAACACCGCGTAGCCCGTCGCCATCTGCAGCGGCGTGACGAGACCCGCGCCGAGCGCCATCGGCAGATACGCGGGGTGCCGGTCCGCGTCGAAGCCGAAGCGCGTGATGTACTGCTGCGCGTACTTCGTGCCGATGGTGTTCAAAATGCGGATGGACACCATGTTCTTCGATCTCTGCAGCGCGGAGCGCATGGTCATGGGTCCGTCGAAGCCGCCGCCGTAGTTCTTCGGCTCCCACGCCTGACCACCGGTTTCGGCGGCGGTGAAGAAGAGCGGACCATCGTTGATGATGGTCGCGGGCGACAAGCCTTTTTCCAGCGACGCCGAATAGATGAACGGCTTGAAGCTCGATCCCGGCTGACGCCACGCTTGCGTCACGTGATTGAACTTGTTCTTGTTGAAGTCGAAACCGCCCACGAGCGCGCGGATGGCGCCGTCCTGCGGCACGAGCGAGATCAGCGCGCCTTCCACTTGCGGCAACTGCGTGATGATCCACTCGCCGTCGTCGTTCTTCATGAGCCGCACGATCGCGCCAGGACGAATGCGGGCATTGGGCTGTGCGCGCGTGGAGAGCGCATTGGAGACGAAGCGCAGATCGGCGCCGTTGATGGTCGCCACGTTGCCGTCGATGAAGCTCGCCTTCACTTCCTTCGTGCTCGCCGACGTGACCACCGCCGCGACGATCTCGCCGTTGTCCGGATGCTCGGCAAGCGCGTCGTCGATAGCCTGCTCGCGGTCGTCCGCATTCGCGGGCAGATCGATGAAACCCTCGGGCCCGCGATATCCATGCCGGCGTTCGTAGTCCATCAGCCCCTTGCGTACCGCGCGGTAGGCGGCGTCCTGATCGGCGGAATCGATCGTGGTCACGACATTCAGACCGCGCGTGTACGCCTCTTCCTTGTACTGCGCGTACATCATCTGCCGCACCATTTCCGCGACGTATTCGGCATGCACGCTGAACTCGCGGCCTTGTCCCTTCACGACGAGCGGCTGATTCTTCGCCTGGTCGTATTCGTCCTGCGTGATGAAGTTGAGTTCGCGCATGCGCTGAAGGATGTACTCCTGCCTCACCTTCGCGCGCTTCGGATTCACGACCGGGTTATAGGCCGACGGCGCCTTCGGCAGACCGGCGAGCATGGCGGCTTCCGCGAGCGAGATGTCCTTCAGATCCTTGCCGAAGTACACCCGGGCGGCGCTCGCAAAACCATACGCGCGCTGTCCGAGATAGATCTGATTCATATAGACCTCGAGAATCTGATCTTTCGTCAGGGCGCGCTCGATCTTGTAAGCGAGCAGCATCTCGTAGATCTTGCGCGTGTAGGTCTTCTCGCTCGACAGGAAGAAGTTGCGCGCGACCTGCATGGTGATCGTGCTTGCGCCCTGTGACGCGTGACCGTTCGACAGCGCCACCGTGCCCGCGCGCAGGATGCCGGTGAGATCGACGCCGCCGTGGTCGTAGAAACGCGAGTCCTCGATGGCGAGCACCGCTTTCTTGAGATGGTCCGGCACGTCGCGAATGCGCACGACGCTGCGCCGCTCTTCGCCAAATTCGCCGATCAGCACGTGATCCGCCGTATAGATGCGCAGCGGCACCTTCGGCTTGTAGTCAGTGAGCGCATCGAGCGAAGGCAGGTTCGGCATCGCGACGACGAGCGCATACCCGAGCACGAGCGCCGCGCAAACGATTAGCGCGAAAAAGCTGATGACAAGCGCGGAAAGCAGCCGCAAATACCACGGTCGCCTGGTCGTCTGACCTTCGGGCGGTTTGGATGGCGGGTTGGTCGGGGAAGAGGATTGCATGGCACCACCAAAAAACAGTCTCGGGATTATAGCCGTCCGGGTTTCGAGCCTTTCTTAAGACTTGCGACGAATCGCGGGCGTGCTTCGGTCCCGTTTCTCCTGCTTCGGAACTTCGTCCCTTCAAGATACGCGGGATCGTGCGGATAAGCACCTCTGAAACGCGCCAAACACACGCGTTAGCCATTTGGCTGAATGTTCGAAAGACGCGCGGCTCACCACAATTCTTCTCGTGCAAGCGCTCGAAAGGTTCGGCGCGCAAGAGACGATGGAGTGAGTCATGAACAAGGCCTTATTGACAGTTACGCGCCGCTTTGCAGCGGGTATCGATGTGAGCGAAAGCGCGGTGCGGATAGTGGTGCTCAGCAAGCGCGTGCGTTCGCCCTCGGCGGTGTGCGTCGAGCATATCGATTGGGTGGCGCTCGAACCGGGCGCGGTGATCGACGGCGAGTTCGTCGATCGCGCCGCCGTGATCGCGGCGCTCTGCGATACCGTCGAGCGCTTGCCGCAGAACGGCGTGTCGCGCGCGCTGCGTTGCGCAATGGGCTTGCCGTCGTCCGCGACGCTCACCACGCGCGTGCCGCTCACCGCGTTGCTGGAGACGCGCGATGCGCCCGCGCTCGTGGCGGACGGCGATCCGCGCGGCGTGCTCGAACCCGCCGTGCTCGCGGAGGCCGAGCGCATCTCGGGCATCGAACGCGGCGCGCTCGCGGTCGACTGGTCAGTCGAAACACTGGAGGACGGCCGCGCGCAAGTCGCGATTGCCGCCACTGCGCGCCGGCATGTCGAGGCGCGCGTCGAAACGGCGGCTGCGGCGGGAATCGCGCTGTCCGCCATCGACGGCGAACCGGCGGCCGCCATGCGCGCAATGCGTCATTCCGGCAAGGTGGAGCTCGGTCCGGATGCGCGCTTCATGTTTTGCTGGCTCGAAAAGACGGGGCTGCACGGCTGGGTCGCCGGCGCTCACGGCGTCGAGTCCGAAGTGCGGTATCCGGCGCCCGAGCATTCATGTCTCGCCGACGCGCTCCGCGATCTCGCCGGCACCGATGCGCCGCTCGACTGCGTGTACGTCGGCGGCGAAGCGGACCTGATGGCGCAGGCCGCGCTGCCACTTCCCGCGCTGGCGAAGATGTTCGGCTGCCCGGCGCTGCCGTTCGAGTGCGCGCCGTATTGCAATGGCGTGGCGGGCATCGATGCGTCGCTCAAACATTCGCCGCTCTTCGCGGTGGCGTTCGGTCTGGCGTTGCGCGAGGTGCTGCAATGAGCGGCGCGAGCGTGGTCGAAGGCTTCAACCTGCTTCCTTACCGCTTGCGCAAGCGCCGCGAGATGCGCCGTCAGCGGCTCGCGATTCTCGCGGCGGCGAGTCTTGCCGGATGCGCGGCGGTCGGCGCGGTCGCGGGCTGGGATGCCTTGCAGCGCGCGCGTCTGGATGAACGGCGTCTCGCGCTGGAAGCGTCGCTACGGACATCGGGCGCGCAGCTCGAAGAGCACGCACGGCTCACGCGTGCCGAAGCCGATCGGCGGCGCGCGCGCCAAAACGCGCAACCGCTTGCCGCGCCGCGCGACCGTTTTCTCGCGCTTCTCGACGCGCTGGCTGACGCGCCCCGGCAACCCGGCGTCGAGCTGCAACGCGTCTCGCAACGGACCGACGAAGTCGAACTCGCGGCGCTCGCGCCCGATTCGCAAGCGGCGGCGAACTGGCTCAAGCGTCTGGAGGACGTGCGCGACGTGCAGTCGGTGGAAGTGATCGAGATGAAGCGGCGGCCAACCACGCCGGCGCCGGCGAGGCGCGATGCCGTATCGAACGTCGAACGCTACGAATTCACGGCGCTGGTGCGCTACGCACGCAAAACCGCGGCGGCAGCAAAGACCGCGCAACCCGCGCTCGCCGTCCGCCGCACGACCAACACCGCTCACGGGAGCAGTCAATGAACACGATGTCCTTTAACGATGCCGGCCGTCTGCGCTCAGTCGCGGCCTTCCATGAATGGCCGCTTCGATGGACGCTCTGCGGCGCGATGCTTCTCGCGGCGATCATCTGCGTCATCGGCGTGCAGGGCTGGCGCGCGGCCGGTCTGATCGATCTCGATGCAAGCCACGCGGCGCTCTCCGCCGCGCAGGAGAAAGCAGGCCAACTGCGCGGTATCGAGGCGCAATTGCCCGATCTGCGCAAACGCGTGGCGGCGGGCGGTCTGAACCCCGAACACTGGACTGCCGCCGATGCGCTGCACGCCGTAGCCAGTCTCGCCGCGCAAAGCGGGTTGCACGTAACGGAGATCGAGCCGCTTCAGACGAAACTCGCCGAGGCCCAGGCACCGCGCGCGCTCCGGTTTCGCGCGGAAGGCGCCTTTGCCGAGATGAAGCGGTTCATCGAGGCGCTCGCGGGTTTGCCGCGTCTCGTCATACCGGAAGGCGTGCAAATCCGGCGGCAGTCGGGTGTACTTTCCATCGATACGACCTTGCGCATCCACGACGATCTTCCGGCCGTGCCGCTGCCCGAACCGGCGCGCACGAACGCCTTCGTCATCGATCCGTTCGGCAAGGAAAGCGCCGGTGGCTTCTCGCGCAGCGCGGACTTGTTGCTCGTCGGGACGCTTCTCGGACGTCATCGCGCGATGGCGCTGATGCAGAGCAGCGAGGGCGTTGGCGACTTCCGGCCCGGCGAGAAGATCGGAGACGAATGGCTCGGACGCGTGCGGCCGCGCGCGGTCGAGCTCGCGAGTGACGACGGCGCTTCGCGCACGCTGAGTTTCGTGGAGGACCGCAAGTGATCGCGCCGCCAACTTTTCGTCTCAAGAGGCTCGTTCTGGCGCTGGCGCTCCTTTTCGCGTCGCACGCGGTCTGGGCCGAAGCCGACCAAAGCGAACCCATTGCGCCTTTGCCGCCGTTGCCCGCGGGCTACGAGACCTTGCCGACCGACCAGTTCGCCATCGATACGAGCGCGCCGCCCGCGCTCTTGTCGCCGCCCGTCGCGCAGAGTGCGGAGCCCGTGGCTGCCGCGAAGTCATCGACGGATACGAGCGAGTCGCTCGAAGGCCCGCCCGTGCCGATGCCGCAGCCAGAACGTCTGAGCACGCAATCGACCGGCAGCGCCGACGACGGCAAGCCGATCACGCTCGATCTCAAGAACGCCGACCTGGGTGCCGCGCTGCATGCGTTTGCCCGCTTCAGCGGGCTCAATATCATCGCGAGCGACAAGGTGCGCGGCCAGGTGTCGATCAATCTCGTCGCCGTGCCGTGGCGCCGCGCGTTCGACACGCTGCTCGACGTGAACGGCCTCGCCATGGAGCAGCACGGCAACGTGATCTGGGTCGCGCCGCTCGCGGAACTCGCCGCACGCGAGAAGCTGCGCTACGAGACGCACGCGCGCGCCGCCGATCTCGAACCGCTCGCAAGCCGCACGTTCGTGCTGCGCTATCCGCGCGCGGAAGACGTCCGCAAGCTGCTGACAGGCTCCGGGAGCCAGCGCGTGCTGTCCAAACGCGGCTCCGCCATGGCCGACACGCGCACCAATCTGCTCTTCGTGACGGACCTCGACGCGCGCGTGAAGCAAATCGCCGAACTCGTCGCGCAGATCGACAAACCCACGCCGCAGGTCGTGATAGAAGCGAAGATCCTGGAAGGCGAGGCGGGCATTTCGCGCACGCTTGGCGTCAAGCTGGGCGTCGCGGGCGTGAACGACCCGGCGCGCGGTCTCTCGGGCGGCAAGGACGGCGTCGTGTACGATTTATCGGCGCGGCCGATCAACGGTTTCGACGCCGCCACGGCCGGACTCACGCTGTTCGCGGCTCAGGCCACACGGCTTCTGAACATCGAACTGAGCGCGCTCGAAGCCGAGGGACGCGGTCAGATAGTCTCCCGGCCGCGTGTGGTGACGGCTGACCGCGCGAAGGCGCTGGTCGAGCAGGGCACGGAGCTGCCGTATCAGGCGAAAGTGGGCAACGGCGTTTCCGGCGTGCAGTTTCGGCGCGCGGCGCTCAAACTGGAGGTCGAGCCGCAGATTACCCCGCACGGGCACGTCATTCTTGATCTCGATGTCGCGAAAGACAGCGTCGGCGAGCAGACCGACGCGGGTCCGGCCATCAACACCAAGCACGTCCAGACGCGCGTGGAGGTCGAGGACGGCGGCACGGTGGCGATCGGCGGCATCTACTCGGAAGACGAGCGCAACGACGTCACGGGCGTGCCCGGACTGTCGAAGCTGCCGTGGCTCGGCTGGCTGTTTCGCCATGACGCGCGCCGCAGCTCGCGCAACGAGCTGGTGATCCTGATTACGCCGCACGTCATTGCTTCGAGTGGATGAAGGCGGAAAGAAGCGGAAAGCGGGGCCGCGAGCGGGCGGCCCGACTCGACAAAGCGGGCTATTTGCCCTTAAGCTGCCGCACGAACAAAATTCGATTGACTTGAAGGAAACCGAGTTGCAGGAAGGGCACGCGAACGCGAACATCTTTTTCGTCGGACTCATGGGGGCGGGTAAAACCACCGTGGGCCGCGCGGTTGCGCGCCGCTTGCAGCGCTCATTCATCGATTCGGATCAGGAAATCGAGGCGCGCACTGGCGCGCGCATCCCGGTGATCTGGGAGCTCGAAGGCGAGGCGGGTTTTCGTCAGCGCGAAGCCAACGTTATCGACGAGCTGTCGCAAAAGAGCGGTATCGTGCTTGCTACGGGCGGCGGTGCGGTGCTGCGTCCGGAGAATCGCGAACATCTGAAGAATCGCGGCGTCGTCATCTATCTGCGTGCAAATCCGCACGATCTCTGGCAGCGCACGCGGCGCGACAAGAACCGGCCGCTTTTGCAGACCGACGATCCGCGCGGCAAGCTGGAAGCGCTCTTTCAGACGCGTGATCCGCTCTATAACGAGTGCGCGCATTTCGTCGTGGAAACCGGCCGACCTACCGTCAACGCGCTCGTCAACATGGTCCTGATGCAACTGGAGGTGGCCGGCGTCATCAAACCGGCTCAGTCATAATGTCCGTCATGATTTCCCCCTCGATTACCGTCGACGTCGAACTGGGCGAACGCGCCTATCCCATTCATATCGGTGCGGGCCTCATCGGTCGCACGGAGCTTTTCGCGCCGCATATCAAGGGCGCGTCGGTCGCCATCGTCACCAACACCACCGTCGACCCGCTCTACGGCGACGAACTCCGCGCCGCACTCGCCACGCTCGGCAAGAAGGTGACGACCGTCGTGCTGCCGGATGGCGAAGCGCACAAGAACTGGGAAACGCTCAACACGATCTTCGACGCGCTCCTCAGCGAACGCTCGGACCGCAAGACCACGCTGATCGCACTCGGCGGCGGCGTGGTGGGCGACATGACCGGCTTCGCGGCGGCATCGTATATGCGCGGCGTGCCGTTCATTCAAGTGCCGACCACTTTGCTCTCGCAAGTGGATTCGTCGGTGGGCGGCAAGACGGGCATCAATCATCCGCTCGGCAAGAACATGATCGGCGCGTTCTATCAGCCGCAAGCGGTGATCGCGGACATCGGCGCTTTGCGCACGCTGCCGGAGCGCGAACTGGCTGCGGGACTCGCGGAAGTCATCAAGACGGCGGCAATCGCGGACGCCGAGTTCTTCGAGTGGATCGAAGCGAACATCGCGAAGCTGAACGACCGCGACGAAGAAGCGCTTGCTCACGCGGTCAAGCGTTCGTGCGAGATCAAGGCGTCGGTGGTGGCGTCGGACGAACGCGAAGGCGGACGCCGCGCAATTCTCAACTTCGGTCATACCTTCGGGCATGCCATCGAAGCGGGCCTGGGCTACGGCGAATGGCTGCACGGCGAAGCGGTGGGCTGCGGCATGGTGATGGCGGCGGATCTTTCCGTGCGCCTCGGCAAACTGGATGAACCCGCGCGTAAGCGTCTCGTGCGCGTGATCGAAGCCGCGAAGCTGCCGGTCGTGGCGCCCACGCTCGGCGCGGGGCGTTATATCGATCTGATGAAGGTCGACAAGAAAGCCGAAGCCGGCGAGATCAAGTTCATTCTGCTGACCCGCTTCGGCGAGGTTGAAATAGCAAAGGCGCCCGACCACGCCGTGCGCGAGACGCTCGCCGCAAGCGTCTGAGTATTGGATCGGCGCCGACCCGGCGGCAATGCCGGAGACAACCGGAACCACGACTTGAGCGGAGCAGCCGGTGAGCGAAATAGAAAGTCTACTTCCGTCGAGCGGGCCGCCATCGGGCTCGTTCGAAGCGTATCTCGCGCCGTACGCGGCGCATTCGGCGTTGTCGCGCGGACGCCGGTATGCCGAAGCGCCGCCTGCCGCCCGTACCGAATTCCAGCGCGACCGCGACCGCATCGTGCACTCCACTGCGTTCCGGCGGCTCGAATACAAGACGCAGGTGTTCGTCAATCACGAAGGCGACCTCTTTCGCACGCGTCTCACGCATAGTCTCGAAGTCGCGCAGATCGCGCGTTCGGTCGCTCGCAATCTGAATTTGAACGAAGATCTGGTCGAAGCGATTTCGCTTGCGCACGATCTCGGCCACACGCCGTTCGGTCACGCGGGGCAGGACGCGCTCAACGAATGCATGCGCGATCACGGCGGCTTCGAGCACAATCTGCAAAGCCTCGCGGTGGTGGATCAGCTTGAAGAGCATTACGGCGCATTCGACGGCCTCAACCTCTGCTTCGAGACGCGCGAGGGCATTCTCAAGCATTGCTCGCGCGAAAATGCGCGCAAGCTCGGCGATCTCGGCGAACGCTTTCTCACGGGCAAGCAGCCGTCGCTCGAAGCGCAGATCGCCAATGTCGCCGACGAAATCGCCTACAACAATCACGATGTCGACGACGGCTTGCGCTCCGGCTTCATCACGCTCGAACAGCTTTCCGAAGTCAGCCTCTGGCATACGCATTTCGATGTCGCGCGCGCCGCGTATCCGGACATCGGCGGACGCAGGCTGATTCACGAGACCATTCGCAGCATCATCAACACGCTGATCGTCGATCTGATCGAGGCGACGAGCCGCAATCTCACGCGCGTGGCGCCGAAGTCCATCGACGATATCCGCAACGCGCCGCCGCTCGTCGCGCATAGCGATGAAATTGCCGCGCAAGCTGCCGCGCTCAAGCGTTTTCTGTTCAGGAACCTGTACCGGCACTATCGCGTGATGCGCATGGCAAACAAGGCGAAGCGCGTCGTGACGGGTCTCTTCGACGCGTTCACCGACGACCCGCGCCTGTTGCCGCCCGCTTATCAGGCGCGTCAGGCCGCGGTGGAGGAGTCGGCCAACGACGCGAGTTCAACCGGGCACGACAGCTCGCAGGCGCGGCTCGTCGCGCATTACATCGCGGGCATGACCGACCGCTATGCACTGAAGGAGTATCAACGCCTGTTTGTCATCGACAACAACTAATATCGCGCGTTTCAACGCGCAAGAATCAATTCAAGGAGACTTTCTCGATGAGACGCATGCCCTCGTTCCGCTCGATTGCAGCAGCTGCCGTGCTCGCGTTCGCCGGCAGCACCGCAGCGCAGGCCGCGACGGAAATCCAGTTCTGGCACGCCATGGAAGCCGCGCTCGGCGAGCGCGTCAACGACATAGCCAACGACTTCAACGCGTCGCAGAGCGATTACAAGATCGTCCCCGTGTTCAAGGGTACGTATGATCAGACGCTCGCGGCGGGCATCGCGGCGTTTCGCAGCGGCAACGCGCCCGCGATCCTGCAAGTCTACGAAGTCGGCACGGCAACGATGATGCAGGGCAAGAAAGCCGTCGTTCCGGTCTACGACGTCTTCAAGCAGGCAGGCGTGCCGCTCGACGAGAAGGCCTTCGTGCCGACCATCTCCGGTTACTACAGCGACGCGAAGACCGGCCATCTCATCTCTATGCCGTTCAACAGCTCCACGCCGGTTCTGTACTACAACAAGGACGCCTTCAAGAAGGCGGGACTCGACCCGAACCAGCCGCCGAAGACCTGGGCCGATGTCGAAACCGACGCAAAGAAGATAAAGGCCGCCGGTTACTCGTGCGGTTATTCGTCGGGCTGGCAAAGCTGGATTCAGCTCGAAAACTACAGCGCGTGGCATGCGGCGCCGTTCGCGACGAAGAACAACGGCTTCGACGGGCTCGACGCCAAGCTCGACTTCAACAAGCCGCTGCAAGTCGCGCATATCGCCTTCCTGCAGAAGATGGCGAAAGAAGGCAACTTCACCTACGTGGGCCGCAAGGACGAGCCGGTCTCGAAGTTCTATAGCGGCGATTGCGGCATCATCACGAACTCGTCGGGCTCGCGCGCGACCATCAACAAGTTCGCGAAGTTCGAATACGGCGTCGGCATGATGCCTTACGACGCGAGCGTGAAGGGCGCGCCGCAAAACGCGATCATCGGTGGCGCGAGTCTCTGGGTGCTGTCGGGCAAGGACCCGGCCGTGTACAAGGGCGTCGCGAAGTTTCTCGCTTATCTGACCTCGCCGCCGGTCGCGGCGAAGTGGCATCAAGACACGGGCTATCTGCCGGTCACGCAAGCGGCCTACGAACTCACGCAGAAGCAGGGGTTCTACGACAAGAATCCCGGCGCGGATATCGCCATCAAGCAGATGCTGAACAAGCCGCCGCTCGCCTTCACCAAGGGTTTGCGTCTTGGCAACATGCCGCAGATTCGCACCGTCGTCGATGAAGAACTGGAGCAGGTCTGGGCGGAGAAGAAGACGCCGCAACAGGCGCTCGATTCTTCGGTTTCGCGCGGTGACGAACTGCTGCGCCGCTTCGAAAAGAGCGGTGGTTAAGCGCCCATGACGCAGCGCGCCCGCGTGTTTCTCGCGGGCGCCGTTTCAGGAAACATCGATGGAAAAACGGTCTCGTTTCGATACGAGCGTCCTGCCGTATCTGCTCGTTGCGCCTCAGCTCGCGATCACCGCGCTGTTCTTTCTGTGGCCGGCGGGCGAAGCGCTCTGGCAATCCACGCAAAGTCAGGACGCGTTCGGCACGTCGAGCGAATTCGTCGGCCTCGCGAACTTCAAGCAGCTTTTCGCGGACCCGCTTTATCTGTCGTCGTTCAATACGACGATGATCTTCTGCGCGCTCGTTACCGTGTCGGGACTCGTGATCTCGCTGCTGCTTGCCGCGTGCGCCGACCGCGTGACGCGCGGCGCGAAAGCGTATCAGACGCTGCTCATCTGGCCATATGCCGTCGCGCCCGCGATTGCGGCGGTGTTGTGGTCGTTTCTGTTCAACCCGAGCATTGGGCTCGTGACGTATGCGCTCGCGAAGCAGGGCATCGTGTGGAACCACGCGCTGAACGGCACGCAGGCCATGTTTCTCGTCGTGCTCGCGTCGGTGTGGAAGCAGGTCAGCTACAACTTCCTGTTCTTCTATGCGGGACTTCAGGCAATTCCGCAGTCGCTGATCGAAGCCGCGGCCATCGACGGAGCCGGTCCCGTGCGACGCTTTTTCGGCATTGCGCTGCCGCTGCTTTCGCCGACGAGTTTCTTCCTGCTCGTCGTGAATCTGGTCTATGCATTCTTCGACACCTTCCCCGTGATCGACGCCGCCACCGGCGGCGGCCCGGCGCAGTCGACCAAGACGCTCATCTACAAGATTTTCGCGGAAGGCTTTCAGGGTCTCGACATCGGTAGTTCGGGCGCGCAATCGGTCGTGCTGATGGTGATCGTCGTTGCGTTGACCATCGTGCAGTTCCGCTTCGTCGAACGCAGGGTGCAATATTCATGATCGAGAACCGACGCGGCTTCGATATCTTCTGTCACGCGGTGCTGCTCGTAGGCGTCGCGCTGATCGTGTTTCCGGTGTATGTCGCGTTCTGCGCGGCCACGATGAATTCGAAGGAAGTCTTCACCGTGCCGCTCTCGCTCGTGCCGAGCACGCATCTCTTCGAAAACGTGGCGAACATCTGGACGCACGGCAGCGGCAACGCGGCGGCGCCTTTCGGACGCATGCTGATCAACAGCCTCGTGATGGCGCTCGTGATCTCCATCGGCAAGATCGCGGTGTCGATCATCTCGGCGTATGCGATCGTGTTCTTCCGCTTTCCGTTCAAGAACTTAGCGTTCTGGCTGATCTTCGTCACGCTCATGCTGCCGGTGGAAGTGCGTATCTTCCCGACGGTGCAGGTCGTGTCGTCGATGCATCTGTCGAACACGTACGCCGGGCTGACGCTGCCGCTCATTGCATCGGCGACCGCGACCTTTCTGTTCCGCCAGTTCTTCATGACGCTGCCGGACGAACTGATGGAAGCGGCGCGCATCGACGGCGCGGGGCCGCTGCGTTTCTTCTGGGATGTCGTGCTGCCGCTGTCGAAGACGAACATCGCGGCGCTCTTCGTCATCACGTTCATCTACGGCTGGAATCAGTATTTGTGGCCGATTCTCATCACCAACGAGCAGTCGCTGCAAACCGCGGTGGTGGGCATCAAGAGCATGATCGCATCGGGCGATACCGCGACCGAGTGGCATCTCGTCATGACCGCGACCTTGCTCGCCATGTTGCCGCCGCTCGCGGTCGTCCTGACGATGCAGCGCTGGTTCGTGCGCGGCCTCGTCGATTCGGAAAAATAACCCAACCACCTTGGCATGACGCCCGAGAACAGAAAGCGTCCGCTCGGGCTCAAACGGGAGACTTCAAACATGATTCTCGAAATCGCGCAGTTGCCGGTCATGGCCGGCGAGGAAAGCGCATTCGAAGCCGCTTTCGACGAAGCGCAGAAGATCATCGCGGCGCAGCCGGGCTATCGTTCGCATGAGCTCGTGCGCGGGGCGGACGCCGGCAACGGCTCGCAATACCTGTTGCTCGTGCGTTGGGATTCGGTCGCGGCGCACGATCCGGGCTTTCGGCAATCGGCGGGTTACCAGCAATGGCGCGCGCTGCTGCATCGCTTCTATGAGCCGGGCATCGCGGTCGCGCATTTCGCGACGGTGTGCGGCGCGCTGCGGGACTGATCGATGGCTGCGTTGAATCTCAAGGCGGTCAGGAAAAGCTACGACGGCAAGAACTTCGTGCTGCACGGCATCGACGTGGCAATCGCGGATGGCGAGTTCGTCGTCATGGTCGGTCCTTCGGGCTGCGGAAAATCGACGTTGCTGCGCATGGTCGCGGGGCTCGAAAGCGTGTCCGAGGGCGAGATCCAGATCGGCGGCAAGGTCGTCAACAAGCTGGAGCCAAAGGATCGCGACATCGCGATGGTGTTCCAGAACTACGCGCTCTATCCGCATATGAGCGTCGCGCAGAACATGGCTTACGCGCTCAAAATCGGCGGCGCGGATCGCGCGACTATCGAGAGCCGGGTGGCGAATGCGGCGCGCATTCTCGAACTCGAACCGCTGCTCGCGCGCAAGCCGCGCGAACTGTCGGGTGGGCAGCGTCAGCGCGTTGCCATGGGCCGCGCGATCGTGCGCGAACCGGCCGTGTTCCTCTTCGACGAACCGCTCTCGAATCTCGACGCCAAACTGCGCGTGCAAATGCGCCTCGAGATTCAACGCCTTCACGCGCGACTCGCAACCACGAGCCTTTACGTTACGCACGACCAGATCGAAGCGATGACGCTCGCGCAACGCGTCATCGTCATGAACAAGGGACACGCCGAGCAGATCGGCGCGCCGACCGAAGTCTACGAGCGGCCGGCGACGGTGTTCGTCGCGAGCTTCATCGGCTCGCCCGCGATGAATCTGCTCGAAGGGCGCTTGTCGGAAAACGGCTCGACGTTCGAGGTGGCGGACGGCGGACCGAAGCTGCCGGTTGCGGGCGCTGCCGGTTTGAACGGCACGATGCACGGCCGCGAGTGGATCATCGGCCTTCGTCCCGAGCATATGACACCGGGCATCGTCGGCGCGGCGAGCGCGACGCTCGATGTCGATTCCACCGAGCTGCTCGGCGCCGACAATCTCGCGCACGGCAAGTGGGGCAAGCACGACGTGGCGGCGCGTTTGCCGCATACGCACCGGCCGCAGCGTGGCGAAAAGCTGGCGGTGTCCGTGCCGCCGCAACAACTGCATTTCTTCGATCCGGCGAGCGGTCGGCGCGTCAACTGAAGGGAGTATCCGCGATGAGAACCTGGCCTTATCCCGCAATCGTCGCGCATCGCGGCGGCGGCAAGCTCGCGCCCGAGAACACGCTCGAAGGCATCGACGAAGGCGCGCGGCGCGGTCTGCGCATGATCGAATTCGATGCAAAGCTCTCGGCCGACAATGTGGTTTTTCTGCTGCACGACGATGACGTCGATCGCACGTCGAACGGTCATGGACCCGCGCGCTCGATGACTTACGCGCAAATCCGTGCACTCGATGCGGGCTCGTGGTTCGGCAAGCCATTCGCGGGCGCGCATATGCCGACGCTCGCTGAAGTACACGCGCGTTGCACGGAACTCGACATGGCGGCAAACGTGGAAATCAAGCCGTGTCCCGGACGCGAGGTCGAGACGGGTGAGCTTGTCGCGCGTGAGGCGGCGCGCTTGTGGGCGAGTGCGGAACCGGCGCCGTTGTTGTCGTCGTTTTCTTACGAGGCGCTGGAAGCCGCGCGCGACGCGGCACCAGAGCTTCCTCGCGGCATGCTGTACGAGGAAGTTCCGGTCGACTGGCGCGAACAGACGTCGGCACTCTCATGCGTGTCGCTGCATGCGAGTCACCGGCACTTGAGCGAAGCACTCGTTCGCGAAATCAGGGACGCGGGCTTGCGCGTACTTGCCTATACACCGAATGAACCTGAGCGCGTGAAGTTGCTCGCCCAATGGGGAGTCGATGCGATCTGCACCGATCGCATCGATATCATTGGTGCGGATTTTCTTGCGGGAAGTTGAACGACGCGCGCGGCGCCATTGATACTGGCGCCGCTCGTTCGGTCAGCGAGCGCGGGCCAGCAAAACGCCCGCGACAAGCGCCAGGCCGCCGACGAGTGCAATCGTCTGCCAGGGCTTTTCGTGCAGATACGCGTCGGCGTCGTCTAGAGCAGCGCCGGCGCGTTGTCGGAGCGCGGCGTGCGTGTCGTTCAGACGGGAACGTGCGCCGTCCAGTTGCGAACTGATTTGCTTGCGCAAGATGGCGGCATCGGCCGATGCGCCGTTCGACAGCGTTTCTTCGAGATCGGAAAGCAGCGCGCGCAACTCGCCGCTGATGTCCTCGGCGGCATCACGGCCATGACGCGCCATACGGCGCGCACGGCGGTTGGTGCTGCTCCAGGAATCTCCGATGGCGTCTCGCGTGTTAGGCAATGCGTTCATAGATCGCTCCGTCGATGGATGAATCGTGGATGGATGACCACACCGCTCGCGAAGAGCGGGAAATCGATGATGCAGCAAATTCGATGCCCATGGGCGCGCACGGTCGTGTCACCAGCAAGACTGTCGGTGAACGGCGTTGCGACAGCGTAATAAATGCGCAAGCTCCGCAAATGCGCGGGTCACATTTACAAGAGCCGGTAAAATCAAATGCCGCCACGCTTCATGCATGGCGGCGCTTTTATTTGCATGCCCGCAAATAAAATTTCGGGAACGCCGTGGTTAATCCAGCGTTCTTAGAAACGATAGCCGACACGCAAATAAGTCACGATGGGATTCAACGTGATCTTCGCTTTCGACTGCACGTTCAACGTGCCAACCGGCGTCTGCGCTTGCGAGTTCAAAGTCGCCGTTGCCTTCAACGGAATGAACGACACGGAAAAACCCGCGAACCAATGCTCCGTGAAGTTATAGACGGCGCCCACGTTGAACACCGGCGCCCACGAACTATCCGTGTCGACGGAGGTCGGACCATGCAGGACGTTGCCTTCGAACGATGAGTTCGTGATCTTGGCGTCGGTGAACCAGGTGCGCGTTACGCCAATGCCGACGAACGGACGAAACTTCGCTTGAGGAGCATTAAAGAAGTATTTGAAAAGCAGCGTTGGGCTCCATTGTTTCGCGCTGCCGAGCTTGCCGTATTGCGAGAACGAGCCTGTGCCTTCGAGGTCGAAGGAGGGCGGAATGCCCATTTCGAATTCCGCCGCAATGTGGTCGGTGGCAAAGTAACCAAGCGTGAAGCCTGCCGTATCCGCGCTTGAAATGCCAGCGCCCGTGCCCTGTACGTCGATATTGACGGGAGATCCGCCTACACTTGTCTCTTTGAGCGGGCCGCTGCTGTCTTGCGGGGCGAAGTGAAACCAGCCAGCGGTTGCGTAGAAGGAACCCGCCGACTGTGCGTGCGCCGCGCTGGCTACACACGCAAATGCCGCTGCTCCCACCATGACTTGTTTTATTTTCAATTTGTGCTCCTCCAGAAAAGCACGCTCATTATGAGCATAAGATTTCAAAGTAACCATAGCGTCGCCGTAGAGCATTTTCCCTAAGACGTGTGCGGCGTTGGAATCGTGTTGCATGGCATTTGCATGTGTTTCGTCCACGCTGCCTCAACATCTCCACAAGGTCCCCGATTGGGGTAACACAAACGCGACCAATGGAATATCCAGAATGGCACGGCTTGCACGACTTTATGTTCCCGATCAGCCGCAGCATGTCATCCTGCGCGGTCTCGACCAGCAACCTGCCTTCGTCGACGACCAGGACTACGAGCTTTTCATCGACTGCTTGAGAACTGCATCACGTGATCATCATCTTTCCATTCATGCATATGCGTTGATGCCGCAGGCGGTGCATCTGCTTGTCACGCCGCGCGACGAATCGAGCCTCCCCAAGGCGATGCAGGCAGTCGGGCGTCGTTACGTGGCGCATTTCAATCGCCGTTACACGCGGCGCGGGACGTTGTGGGAAGGGCGATATCGCGCAACGGTCATCGAGGGTGAACGTTATTTCCTGCTTGCCACGCGCGTGGTTGAAACCGCGCCGGTTCGCGCGGGTCTGGTTGCCGCGCCGCAGGACTACAAGTGGTCGAGTTTTCGGCACCATATCGGGCTGACGCTCGACGGACTGATCACCGATCATCCGCTTTTCTGGTCGCTCGGCAACACGCCGTTCGAACGCCAGCATGCCTACAAGGAGTTGTGCGATCAGCCGCTCGACGAGCGTGAGGCTAATCGTCTCCTGCAAGCCACACTGAAAGGCTGGGTGCTCGGCAGCGATGCGTACCGCGATTGGGCATCGCGTGCGGCGAACCGGCGCGTGTCGCCATTGCCGCGCGGACGGCCGCGTAAAGTGCGCGAGACGCCTCAATCTCAATAACCACGGGCATCGCGGATAACGACGCTTCAACAGGACGGCGGCACGAAGATTCGGGCGCGCCGTTTCTTTTTGCCCAATACCGATATGGAACCAATATTTTGGGGCATACGTGCACCATATCGATAATTAGTGACGCATCGTCATATTTTATTTGCCATCTCTTTGATTGGTCGCGTATATTTCGATTTGCGGCGGTTTTTGCGGCACAGCGCGCCCGTTGCACGACCGGCTTCGCGGCTTCCAAGTTGAAATAAACGCCGCGGGCGACATAAAAAATGGTTCAACGGCCGAGTCGGCCCCTCACAGTAGAGACGGTGTCCCCATGAACGATCATCAGCAACCGGCAGTCGGTTCGCCTCCCGCCGCGCAGGGCATGTATGACCCTGCCAACGAACATGACGCCTGCGGCGTCGGTTTCGTCGCCCATATCAAGGGGAAAAAGAGCCACGAGATCATTCAGCAGGGTCTCAAGATCCTCGAGAATCTCGATCACCGTGGCGCCGTCGGCGCCGATCCGCTCATGGGCGACGGCGCGGGCATTCTGATTCAGGTTCCGGACGGCTTCTATCGCGAAGAGATGGCCAAGCAAGGCGTGACTTTGCCGCCTGCCGGCGAATACGGCGTCGGCATGATCTTCCTGCCGAAGGAACATGCTTCGCGGCTCGCGTGCGAACAGGAACTGGAACGCACGGTGAAGGCGGAAGGCCAGGTCGTGCTCGGCTGGCGCGACGTCCCGGTCGACGGCAACATGCCTATTTCTCCGACCGTGAAAGCGAGTGAGCCGCTCATCCGCATGATCTTCATCGGGCGCGGCAAGGACATCGTCGTGACGGATGCGCTCGAGCGGAAGCTCTACATCATCCGCAAGACGGCGAGCCACCGCATTCAGGCGCTCAAGCTCAAGCACGGCAAGGAATACTTCGTGCCGTCCATGTCGTCGCGCACGGTCGTCTACAAGGGCCTGCTTCTGGCCGGTCAGGTCGGCGTGTATTACCGCGACCTGCAGGACGAGCGCGTGGTCTCGGCGCTCGCGCTCGTGCACCAGCGCTTCTCGACCAACACGTTCCCGGCGTGGGAACTGGCTCACCCGTATCGCATGATTGCGCACAACGGTGAAATCAACACCGTGAAGGGCAACGTCAACTGGCTGAACGCGCGCACCGGCGCGATCGCCTCCTACGTGCTCGGCGACGATCTGCCCAAACTCTGGCCGCTGATTTATCCCGGCCAGTCGGACACGGCTTCGTTCGACAACTGCCTCGAACTTCTCGTGATGGCGGGCTATCCGCTCGTCCACGCCATGATGATGATGATTCCCGAGGCATGGGAACAGCACACGCTCATGGACGACAACCGCCGCGCGTTCTACGAGTATCACGCAGCGATGATGGAGCCGTGGGACGGTCCCGCCGCCATCGCGTTCACGGACGGCCGCCAGATCGGCGCCACGCTCGACCGTAACGGCCTGCGTCCGGCGCGCTATCTCATCACCGACGACGACCTCGTGATCCTCGCGTCGGAATCGGGCGTGCTGCCTATCCCGGAATCGAAGATCGTCAAGAAGTGGCGTCTGCAGCCGGGCAAGATGTTCCTGATCGACATGGAACAAGGCCGCATCATCGAGGACAAGGAGCTCAAGGACAACCTCGCGAACGCGAAGCCGTACAAGAGCTGGATCGACGCCGTGCGTATCAAGCTCGACGAAATCGAGCCGAAGGCGGAAGACGTCGAAACGCAGCGTCGCGAAGCCGCCGCGCTGCTCGACCGTCAGCAGGCGTTCGGCTATACGCAGGAAGACCTCAAGTTTCTGATGGCGCCCATGGCGCAGTCGGGTGAAGAGGCCGTGGGCTCGATGGGCAACGACTCGCCGCTCGCGGTCATGTCCGGCAAGAACAAGACGCTCTATCACTACTTCAAGCAGTTGTTCGCGCAAGTGACCAACCCGCCGATCGATCCGATCCGCGAGAACATGGTGATGTCGCTGGTCTCGTTCGTCGGTCCTAAGCCGAATCTGCTCGACACGACCAACATCAACCCGACGATGCGTCTCGAAGTGTCGCAGCCCGTGCTCGACTTCAAAGACATCGCGAAGATTCGCGCCATCGACAAATACACCGGCGGCAAGTTCAGCTCGTACGAACTGAACATCTGCTATCCGGTGGCTTGGGGCAAGGAAGGCGTGGAAGCATGCATTGCGTCGTTGTGCGCCGAAGCCGTCGATGCCGTGAAGTCCGGTTACAACATGCTGATCGTGTCCGACCGCAAAATGGACCGCGACAATGTCGCGATTCCGGCGCTGCTCGCCACGTCAGCCATCCACTCGCATCTCGTGCAGCATGGTCTGCGCACGAGCACGGGTCTCGTCGTCGAAACCGGGTCGGCGCGCGAGACGCATCACTTCGCGCTGCTCGCGGCGTACGGCGCGGAAGCCGTTCACCCGTACCTCGCGCTGGAAACGCTCGCCAACATGGCGGAAGGCTTCAAGGGCGATCTGTCGGCCGAGAAAGTCATCTACAACTTCACGAAGGCGGTCGGCAAGGGCTTGTACAAGGTCATGTCGAAGATGGGCATTTCCACTTACATGTCCTACACCGGCGCACAGATTTTCGAAGCGGTCGGCTTGTCCTCCGAGCTCGTGGAGAAGTATTTCCGTGGCACGGCGTCCAAGGTCGGCGGCATCGGCATCTTCGACGTGGCGGAAGAAGCCATTCGCCTGCATCGCGATGCCTTCGGCGACAACCCGGTTCTCGCGAACATGCTCGATGCGGGCGGCGAATACGCTTATCGCGTGCGCGGCGAAGAGCATATGTGGACGCCGGATGCCATCGCCAAGCTGCAACACTCGGCGCGCAGCAACTCGTATCAGACGTACAAGGAATACGCGCATCTGATCAACGACCAGACGAAGCGTCACATGACGTTCCGTGGTCTCTTCGAGTTCAAGCTCGACCCGTCGAAGGCCATTCCGCTAGACGAAGTGGAGCCGGCGAAGGACATCGTGAAGCGTTTTGCGACAGGCGCGATGTCGCTCGGCTCCATCAGCACGGAAGCGCACGCCACGCTCGCGGTCGCCATGAACCGTATCGGCGGCAAGTCGAACACGGGCGAAGGCGGCGAGGACGAGAAGCGCTACCGGAACGAACTGCGCGGCATTCCGATCAAGACCGGCGACACGCTCAAGTCCCTGATCGGCGATGAAATCGTCACCGACGTCGCGTTGAAAGACGGCGATTCGCTGCGCTCGAAGATCAAGCAGGTTGCATCGGGCCGCTTCGGCGTGACGGCGGAATATCTGTCGTCGGCGGATCAAATTCAAATCAAGATGGCGCAAGGCGCGAAGCCGGGCGAAGGCGGTCAACTGCCGGGCCACAAGGTTTCCGACTATATCGGCAAGCTGCGTTACTCGGTGCCGGGCGTCGGTCTCATTTCACCGCCGCCGCACCACGATATCTATTCGATCGAAGACTTGGCGCAGCTCATTCACGATCTCAAGAACGTGAATTCCGCGGCGAGCATTTCGGTGAAACTGGTGTCCGAAGTGGGCGTCGGCACCATCGCTGCGGGTGTGGCGAAGGCAAAGGCGGATCACGTCGTGATCGCGGGCCATGATGGCGGCACGGGTGCATCGCCCTTGTCGTCGCTCAAGCACGCGGGCACGCCGTGGGAACTCGGTCTCGCCGAAACGCAGCAGACGTTGGTGCTGAACCGTCTGCGCGGCCGTATCCGCGTGCAGGCCGACGGCCAGATGAAGACCGGCCGCGATGTCGTGATCGGCGCGCTGCTCGGCGCGGATGAATTCGGCTTCGCGACGGCGCCGCTCGTCGTCGAAGGCTGCATCATGATGCGCAAGTGCCATCTGAACACGTGCCCGGTCGGCGTCGCGACGCAAGATCCGGTGCTGCGCGCAAAGTTCACTGGCCAGCCGGAACACGTCGTCAACTTCTTCTTCTTCATTGCGGAAGAAGTGCGCGAGATCATGGCGCAACTGGGTATCCGCAAGTTCGAGGATCTGATCGGCCACGCCGAATTGCTCGACACGAAGAAGGGCGTCGAGCACTGGAAGGCGAAGGGTCTCGACTTTTCGCGCGTGTTCTATCAAGTGCCGGTGGGCGCGGAAGTCGCGCGCAAGCACGTCGATGTGCAGGACCACGGTCTGGACAAGGCGCTCGATCACGTGTTGATCGAGAAGTCGAAGGCGGCGATCGAGAAGGGCGAGCACGTTTCGTTCATCCAGCCGGTGCGCAACGTGAACCGCACGGTCGGCGCCATGCTGTCCGGGTTGATCGCGAAGAAGTACGGCCACGACGGTTTGCCCGACGACTCCATCCATATCCAGTTGAAGGGCACGGCGGGTCAGAGCTTCGGCGCGTTCCTCGCCAAGGGCGTGACACTCGACCTCGTCGGCGACGGTAACGACTATGTCGGCAAGGGCATGTCGGGCGGGCGCATCATCATTCGCCCGACCAACGACTTCCGTGGCAAGTCCGAGGAGAACATCATCTGCGGCAACACGGTGATGTACGGCGCTATCGAAGGCGAGTCGTACTTCCGTGGCGTCGCGGGCGAGCGCTTCTGCGTGCGTAACTCGGGCGCGACGGCAGTCGTCGAAGGCACGGGCGATCACGGCTGCGAATACATGACGGGCGGCACGGTGGTCGTGCTCGGCGAGACGGGCCGTAACTTCGCGGCGGGCATGTCGGGCGGCGTCGCGTTCGTGTTCGATCCGGACGGCACGTTCGGCGCCAAGTGCAACAAGACCATGGTGGCCCTCGATCCGGTGCTGCAACAGGCCGAACAGGAGCGCACGGTGGATCGCGCGCTGTGGCATGCCGGCAAGACCGACGAAGCGCTGCTCAAGGGTTTGATCGAGCGTCACTTCCAGTTCACCGGATCGCCGCGTGCCAAGGCGCTGCTCGAAAACTGGGATGCGTCGCGCCGTCAGTTCGTGAAGGTGTTCCCGACCGACTACAAGCGCGCGCTCGGCGAGATCGGCGCGAAGAAGGCAAAGGACGCACTCGCGGCCTGAGCGGTCTCACTATAGAAGAGCTCTCCGGTACGCCGGAGAGCGAGTTCCTCACCAAATACAGAGAAAGAAGAGAACCACATGGGCAAGGCAACCGGTTTTCTCGAGTTCGAACGCCGCCACGAGGCGTACGAAGCACCGCTGACCCGCGTCAAGCATTACAAGGAATTCGTCGCCGCGCTGACCGATGAAGACGCCAAGGTTCAGGGCGCACGCTGCATGGACTGCGGCATTCCGTTTTGCAACAACGGTTGTCCGGTGAACAACATCATTCCGGACTTCAACGATCTCGTGTTCCGTCAGGACTGGAAGAGCGCGATCGAAGTGCTGCATTCGACCAACAACTTTCCCGAGTTCACGGGACGCATTTGTCCGGCGCCGTGCGAGTCGGCTTGCACGCTCGGCATCAATGACGATCCGGTGGGCATCAAGTCGATCGAGCACGCGATCATCGACAAGGCGTGGACCGAAGGCTGGGTCGCGCCGCAGCCGCCCAAGCACAAGACCGGCAAGAAGGTTGCGGTGGTCGGCTCCGGTCCCGCCGGGCTCGCGGTCGCGCAGCAACTGGGACGCGCCGGTCACGACGTGGTCGTGTTCGAAAAGAACGATCGCATTGGTGGTTTGCTGCGTTATGGCATTCCCGACTTCAAGCTGGAGAAGTGGCTGATCGACCGCCGCATGCGCCAGATGGAAGCGGAAGGCGTGTCGTTCCGCACCAACGTGTTCATCGGCAAGGACGCGCTGCCGGGGCACATCGGCAATACGGCCAAGGAAACCATCACGCCGGACGAACTGAAAGAACAGTTCGATGCGGTCGTGGTGGCGGGCGGTTCGGAAACGCCGCGCGATCTGCCGGTGCCGGGGCGCGAGCTGGAAGGCATCTATTACGCGATGGAATTCCTGCCGCAGCAGAACAAGGTCAACGCAGGCGACAAGCTCGCGGAGCAACTGGTCGCGAAGGGCAAGCATGTTGTCGTGATCGGCGGGGGCGACACGGGTTCGGATTGCGTCGGCACCTCGAACCGGCATGGCGCTAAGGGCGTGGTGCAGTTCGAACTGCTCGCGCAGCCGCCCGAGGAAGAGAACAAGCCGCTCGTGTGGCCGTACTGGCCGATCAAGCTGCGTACGTCGTCGTCGCATGAAGAGGGTTGCGAGCGTGACTGGTCGGTTGCGACGAAGCGTTTCGAAGGCAAGAACGGCAAGGTCGAGAAGCTGATCGCGGTGCGCGTCGAGTGGAAGAACGGCAAGATGCAGGAAGTGCCGAACAGCGAGTTCGAGCTGAAGGCCGACCTCGTGCTGCTCGCCATGGGCTTCACGCAGCCGGCTTCGCCGGTGCTGGATGCGTTTGGCGTCGACAAGGACGCGCGCGGTAACGTGCGCGCCTCGACCGAAGGTGACAAGGCGTATTACACGTCGGTGGACAAGGTGTTCACCGCGGGCGATATGCGGCGCGGTCAGTCGCTCGTGGTGTGGGCGATTCGCGAAGGGCGTCAGTGCGCGCGGTCGGTGGACGCGTATTTGATGGGCAGTAGCGAATTGCCGCGATAAGAGAGCGGGGTTGATGGGAGAAAAGGGTGGGCCGTTTTGGGTTCGCCCTTTTTTGTTGGCGGGGGTTATGCCACCAAAAAAAAACCGCACCCACAATTGCTCGCGGATGCGGTTCTTCATTCAGCAAGAGACGGAATCAAGCCTCCGCCATCGTCCTCTCTATCTCGATCCGATAATCATGGAACAGCGCCACCGACTCCCGGTGCGCAACGCTCAAAATCGCCGCCTTCGGCAAACGTTCGACGAGCGTGTTGTAGATATGCAGTTCGTTATCCGCATCGAGGGCGCTGGTGGCTTCGTCGAGGAACAGGAAGTCGGGCTTGTGCAGCAGCACGCGCGCGGCGGCAAGACGCTGTTGCTCGCCCGGCGACAAGCTGCGCGCCCAGTGCGCACTTTCTTCCAGGCGGTCGCCATACTCGGCCAGATTGCACAGACGCAGCGCCTCGCGCGATTCCTCGTCGGTGAAGGTGCCACCCGGCGACGGATAGCTCAACGCCGCGCGCAGCGTGCCGATCGGCAGATAGCTCACTTGCGGGATAAACAGCATCTTCGCGTCGACGGGTGCGTCGATACTACCGTCGCCGAACGGCCAAAGTCCCGCCAGCGCCCGCATCAGCGTGCTCTTGCCCGCGCCCGACGGCCCGACTATCAGCCAGCGCGATCCCGGTTCTATCGTCACGTCGCCCACGCGCGAAAGCGGCGTGCCATTCGGCAACGCGAGCGCAAGCCCCTTGGTCGTCAGCGCTTTCGTGCTCGTGTAATGCAGGTTGATACCGCCATGCGCCGTTGCCGGCGACGTTTCCTCGCGGATATGCGTCGAGCGCATCACACGCTTGAATTCGCGCAGACGATTCACCGTGGCGCGCCATTCGACCAAGGTCGAGTAACTGTTGATGAACCAGGAGAACGAATCGCTGACCGTGCCGAACGCCGATGAAATCTGCATCAAGACGCCGAACGAGAACGCGCCCGCGAAGTAGCGCGGCGCGGCAACCATGATCGGGAAGATGATGGCGATCTGTCCGTAGAAACTAAGCACGAAGGTCATGCGCTTCGTGTACTTCATGATCATCCACCAGTTGTCGCGAATGCGCTGGAAAATGGTCTTCGCGTTGGCCGTCTCGGTGGCGATGCCATCGTAAAACGCGATCTGCTCGGCATTCTCGCGCACGCGAATCAGCCCGAAGCGGAAATCAGCCTCGACCTTCTGTTGCTGGTAGTTGATCGACACCAGCGGATGCCCGACCTTCTGAATGATGACCGAGCCGATGATCGCGTAAAGCGCCGCCGCCCAGACCATGTAGCCGGGAATGACGAGCGGCGTGCCGAATGCCGTGATGGTCAGCGCGCCCGCGAGCGTCCACAAAATGGTGATGAACGTGACGAGCGTGACGAGCGTGGAAAGCAGATCGAGCGACAGAGACAGCGTGGTGGTCGCGAAGGATTGCAGGTCGTCGCTGATCCGCTGGTCGGGGTTATCGGCGAGACGGTCGCGTTCTATGCGGTAAAAAGCGCGGTCGCCGAACCACTGTTCGAGATACTTGTTGGTCAGCCACTGGCGCCAGCGGAAGCCGAGCATCTGCCGCAGATACCTCCCATAAACCGCGAGCAGAATGTACGCGAAGGCGAGGCCGGTGAAGACCAGCAGCAGGTGCGGAAAGTCGTGGACGTTCTTGTTCTGCAGCGCGTTGTAGAACGCCGCGCTCCAGCTGTTGAGCCGCACGTTGATCCATACGACCGTCATGTTGATCGCGATGATGGCAACGAGCAGACCCCATGCGAAGCCGCGCTCCTCCGAGACCCAGTAGGGCTTGATGAGGCTCCACGCAGAGACCGTGTCGGCTTGTTGCTGCGTGTTTTCCGGTTGAGAATTGGCCATGACCTTCCTGATGATATGCCGGTCCGAGTTACGAATGGACGCACCGCGCCGCGATACTCGCACGCGCAGCCTCTTTCCTGTCCCGCAGATTGTTCAGAGGTTCCCTTAACTGCCGCTTAATTCCGTGCTCATTCGCACAACCATGCGGAGAACCATGCTCGCGGCATTGTGCCAGAGTGCCGACTGAGGCGACCAAAGGCGGGGAATCCCGGTTTGCAGCGGCTTTGGCTTTCATGGTCTAATGATCTTCGACGAAACAGGGGTGCTTCGCGCGCGATGTCATCGAATTATCGGTGTGCTGGCGCGGCGAGGCTGAGAGAGACCCTTTGCACCCGATCCGGGTAATACCGGCGAGGGAAGTTTCCGGAGAACGCGCGGCCGTCGCGCCTTTCCTCCAGGTTCTTCCATCATCTTTCTTTTCCGCCTGGCGCGCGTTGTTTGCGTTGCCGCTGCCGGGCCGGTCTCTCCTCTGCAAGTTTTGTCTTCGCGTTCGTGCGTTTGCTGCACGGCGTTATCAGTCGTGGATAAGACCGGAGCGGCGCCCAGCCTCGTTTCGATCGACAGGAGACATTGGAAAAGTGAACACGATCGATCAGCCCGCCGCGCGCCGGCCAGACTTCGCCGTCATCGGCGGAGGACTCGTCGGGCGGCTCGTGGCGTGGCAACTCGCGGGCGCGGGCCACGGCGTCGCGCTATACGAGCGCGGCGACGAGGCGGGCACGCAGTCGGCTGCGTGGGTGGCCGCCGCGATGCTCGCACCGCTCGCCGAGGCGACGAGTGCGGAGCCGCTCGTCGTCGAACTCGGCGCGGCGTCGCTGGAACGCTGGCCGGGTCTCATCGCCGAGTTGCCCGAGCCGGTTTACTTTCAGCGCAACGGCACGCTCGTCGTCTGGCACGGCGCGGATCGCGCGGAAGCGCCGCTATTCGAACGCAGGTTGCGCGCCAACGCGCCTGCAAGCTTGCTCGATGGCGGCTTCGTCAAGCTCGCGGGCGCGGAAGTCGCGCAAGCGGAACCCGCGCTCGGCACGCGTTTCGCGCAAGGCTGGCTGCTGCCGCACGAAGGTCAACTCGACAATCGTCAGGCGCTTCGAGCGCTCGCGGCCGGACTTACGGCGCGCGGCGTGCGCACGCACTGGAATTCTCCGGTCGATGCCATGCCCGACGCGCGCTGGATCATCGATTGCCGTGGGCTGGGCGGCAAAACTGCGTGGCCCGCGTTGCGTGGTATTCGCGGGGAAGTGGCGCGCGTGCATGCGCCGGGCATCGGGTTGTCGCGGCCGGTGCGGCTGCTGCATCCGCGTTATCCGCTGTATATCGCGCCGAAAGAGGACGATCTTTACGTGATCGGCGCGACCGAAGTCGAAGGCGAGGACATGTCGCCCGTGAGCGTGCGCTCGGCGCTGGAACTGATGAGTGCGGCGTTCGCGGTGCATCCGGGTTTCGGCGAGGCGCGCATCCTCGAACTCAATTCTCAGTGTCGGCCGACGCTGCCGGATCATCGGCCGGCCATCGTCTGGGACGGGGCGCGGACCGTGCGCGTGAACGGCCTGTATCGGCACGGCTTCATGATCGCGCCGGAAGTCGCCGATGCCGCCTGCGCACTCGCCCAAGCCATCGCCGGCGGAACCGTCGCGGACGCCGCATCGTTCGCGGATTATCGCGGCGGCGCGCGCTGGTCCGAACTTCTGCATAGCGAACCGGCCATCGCGGCCGCGCTCTAGTCATCGAAAGTCAAAGCCATGAACATCCACATCAATCAGCGCGAATTCAGTCTGACCGATGCCGCCACCGTCACCGACGCGCTCGCCGCATTCGGCGCCAAACCGCCGTTCGCGGTCGCGCTCAACGGGCAGTTTGTCGCGCGCGGCGAGCACGGCACGAAGACGCTTCGAGCCGGCGACAAGCTCGACGTCGTGTCGCCCGTCGCGGGCGGCTGAATCCACCGAATCCGAAGGATCGAATCATGACCTCACACACCGCCGCCCATAGCCTCACGCTCTACGGCCAGACGTTCCCGAGCCGTGTGCTGCTCGGCACATCGCGTTATCCGTCGCTGCAATCGCTTTCGGATTCCATCGATGCCGCGCGGCCCGGCATGGTGACCGTCGCGCTGCGCCGTCAGTCCGAGACTGGCGAGGCCGGTTTTTTCGATGTCCTCAAGCGTCACGGCGTCGCGCTGCTGCCGAACACGGCGGGCTGCCAGAGCGTCGATGAAGTGCTGACCACCGCCTACATGGCGCGCGAGGTTTTCGACACGCCGTGGATCAAGCTGGAACTGATCGGCGACGACTACACGTTGCAGCCCGACCCGATCGGCCTCGTCGAAGCGGCGGGCAAGCTCGTGCGCGACGGCTTCAAGGTGCTGCCTTATTGCACCGAGGATCTCGTGATCGGCCGCCGTCTCCTCGATGCCGGCTGCGAGGCGTTGATGCCCTGGGGCGCGCCCATCGGCACCGGCAAGGGCGTGACCAACCCCTACGGTCTGCGCACGTTGCGCGAGCGGCTGCCAGACGTGCCGCTGATCGTCGATGCAGGCCTCGGCGTGCCCTCGCATGCGTGCCAGGTGATGGAGTGGGGTTTCGACGGCGTGCTCTTGAACACCGCCGTGTCGCAGGCGACCTTTCCGTCGCAGATGGCGCGCGCGTTCGCGCTGGGTGTCGACGCCGGGCGCACGGCGTTTCTCGCCGGTCCGATGGCCGAGCGCGACAGCGCGCAGGCCAGCACGCCGGTCGTTGGCATGCCGTTCTGGCATCAGGACGGAGGTGCTGCATGAGCTTGCTCGGACACGAAGTTCTCTGGCCGCCGGCGGATGAGTTGATCGAAGTCGCCGAACGTATCCGCGCGCGGCTCGGCGAGTGGCCCGCGCCGCCAACGCGCTGGCGCATCTGCCTGACCGTGCCGGATACGCCAAGTGCGCAGGATCTGCTCGTCGTCAACGAGCCGTACGCCGCGGACAATGCGACGGTGCTGGAAGCGTACGAACGTCGCGTGATATTGCTGCATGCAGGCGCGCGCCATGTTCTCGAAGGCGAGCGTTCCGACGACTGGCTGGCCGCGCTGGCGGCGTTCCTCGACTGCAATTTCGAACCGCACGATGCGCTCGTCCTGGCAATGGCTTGGCGCGCCGGCGACGAACAGAAAGAAGACGCGTGGCCAAGCGACTTCGACACGTTCCCGCGCGTCGGCGATCTTCCACCCGCGCCGGAACCTGCTTTTCCCGCTTGCCCGGACAAGCTCGGTCTTTACCCCGTCTTGCCGAGCGCGAATTGGGTCGAACGCGTGCTGGACCTCGGCGTGCGCACGGCGCAGTTGCGCCGCAAGACCACCGACGCAGCGGACCTTCACGGCGAAATCGAGCGTTCGGTCGTGGCGGGGCAGCGGCATCAGGCGCAGCTTTTCATCAACGATCACTGGCGCGAAGCGATCGCCGCACGCGCTTACGGCGTGCATCTCGGTCAGGAAGATGTCGAAACCGCCGATCTGCAGGCAATCGCGCAAGCCGGCTTGCGCCTCGGACTTTCGACGCACGGCTATTACGAGATGCTTCGCGCGCTGCACTTCCGGCCGAGCTATCTCGCGCTCGGCGCGGTGTTTCCCACCACGACGAAAGTCATGCCTACCAAGCCGCAAGGCCTGGCGCGGCTTACACGCTACGTAAAACTTCTGAAAGGACGCGTGCCGCTCGTCGCGATCGGCGGTATCGACGGCAAGGTATTGCCCGAGGTGCTGGCGACCAGCGTAGGAAGCGCTGCTGTCGTGCGTGCCGTGACAGAAGCGGCGGACACCGAAGCCGCCGTCGAGTCGCTACAACAAAGCTTTGCAAATCAAGGGTAAATGTTCTGAAAATCATATCGGGTAGAGCGTAGGTAAAGCACCGATTGCGCGCAGGCCCTATAATTCGGCCTCTTGCGTCCAAGGAATTTCTTAACTCGTGCCAGCTTTCCCCGAGCCCCTGCTAGAGCTTCGCGACGTCGATTTCGGTTACGGTAATCGGCCCGTTCTCTCGAACCTGAACATGCGTTTCACGCGTGGTCAGGTGGTTGCGGTCATGGGTGGCTCCGGCTGCGGCAAGACGACAACCTTACGGTTGATCGGCGGGCTGGTGAAAGCCAGCCGCGGTCAGGTGCTGTTCGCGGGCAAGGACGTCGGCACGCAATCGCGCGACGGTCTTTACGCGCTGCGCCGCCGGATGGGCATGCTGTTTCAATTCGGCGCGCTGTTCACCGACCAGACCGTGTTCGAGAACGTCGCGTTTCCGCTGCGGGAACACACGGATCTGCCGGAAGAGCTCATCCGCGATCTCGTCCTGATGAAGCTCAACGCGGTCGGCCTGCGTGGCGCGCGCGATCTCGCGCCGTCGGAGATTTCCGGCGGCATGGCGCGCCGCGTCGCGCTTGCCCGCGCCATCGCGCTCGATCCCGAACTGATGATGTACGACGAGCCGTTCGCCGGTCTCGATCCCATCTCGCTCGGCATAACCGCGCAACTCATCCGCACGCTCAACGACGCTCTCGGCGCCACGTCCATTCTCGTTTCGCACGATGTGCCCGAGTCGTTCGCCATTGCGGACTACGTGTACTTCGTCGCGAACGGCGGCATTCACGCGGAAGGCACGCCGGAGCAATTACGCGCGTCGGAAGACCCGACCGTGCGTCAGTTCATCGACGGCACGCCGGACGGTCCCTTCAAGTTTCATTACGCGAGCCAACCGCTCGCGGCGGATTTCGGCATCGGAGGGAAAGCATGATCAGCGCACTCGGACGCTGGGTGCTCGACGGTTTCGGAACCGCCGGTTATGCAATGCGCATGCTGTTGCGCCTCGTACTCGAATTCTTCCCGCTTTTGCGGCGGCCGCGTCTCGTCACGAAGCAAATTCACTTCGTCGGCAATTATTCGCTTGTCATTATCGCGGTGTCGGGCCTGTTCGTCGGCTTCGTACTCGGGCTGCAGGGTTATTACACACTGAACCGCTATGGTTCGGAGCAGGCGCTCGGACTGCTGGTCGCGCTCTCGCTCGTGCGCGAGCTCGGGCCGGTCGTCACGGCGCTGTTGTTCGCCGGCCGCGCGGGTACGTCGCTGACTGCCGAGATCGGTTTGATGAAGGCGGGCGAACAACTCACGGCAATGGAAATGATGGCCGTCGATCCCATGAAAGTGGTGGTCGCGCCGCGCATGTGGGCGGGCATCATCGCCATGCCCGTGCTGGCGGCCATTTTCAGCGCGGTCGGCATAATCGGCGGGTATGTGGTCGGCGTGTTGCTGATCGGCGTGGATTCCGGCGCGTTCTGGTCGCAGATGCAAGGCGGCGTGGACGTGTGGCGCGATGTCGGCAATGGCGTCATCAAGAGCATCGTGTTCGGCTTCGCGGTGACGTTCATCGCGTTGTTCCAGGGCTACGAAGCACGGCCTACGCCGGAAGGCGTGTCGCGCGCGACCACGAAGACGGTCGTGTACGCGTCGCTCGCGGTGCTCGGCCTCGATTTCCTGCTGACCGCGTTGATGTTCAGCTGATGTCCAGCTAATGAACCAAATGCAAAACGCCCGCGAGGGCGTGGGCGTTGTGAAGGGCACAGACCTCACACGCGCTCTGCGACAAGATTCTCTTTGGGAAGACGATGAAAAAGACTGCTCTCGACTTTTGGGTCGGCCTCTTCGTGGTGCTCGGTTTCGTGGCGCTGCTGTTCCTTGCGCTGAAGGCGGGCAACATGAGTTCGCTGTCGTTCCAGCAGACCTACGCGGTGAAGCTCAAGTTCGACAACATCGGCGGCCTTAAAGCGCGCGCGCCGGTCAAGAGCGCGGGCGTGACGGTCGGGCGCGTCGGCTCGATCAGTTTCGATGGAAACACGTATCAGGCGGTGGTCGCCATCGACATCGACAAGCAATATCAATTTCCGAAAGATTCGTCCGCCAAGATTCTGACTTCCGGTCTGCTCGGCGAGCAGTACATCGGCTTGGAGCCGGGCGGCGACGATCAGATGCTCAAGAATGGCGACACCATCACGATGACGCAGTCCGCCGTGGTGCTGGAAAATCTGATCGGACAGTTCCTCTATAACAAGGCAGCGGATTCCGGCGCGTCGAAATCCTCGGCGGCGCCGGCGGCAACGGCAGCTCCCGCACCGGCATTTCCGGGTGCGGCAAGCGCGATGGGCGCGAGCGCAGCCTCGGGTACGGCTCAATAAGGAGAAACAACATGCACTCGACAGGGATGCGGCGCGCAATCGTTCTAGCGGCAACGGTGGGCATGTTCGGCGGGTGCGCGACAGTGACCACTCCGACCAAGGGCGATCCCTTCGAGAGCTACAACCGGACGATGTTCACGATCAACGACAAGGTCGATCAATACGCGTTCAAGCCGGTGGCGCAGGCTTACGTCTGGGCCGTCCCAGAACCCGTGCGCAACAGCGTCACGAACTTCTTCTCGAATATCGGCGATGTCTACATCGCGGCGAACAATCTTCTGCAACTGAGAATCGCGGATGGCGTGTCTGACATCATGCGCGTCGCGATCAACACGGTGTTCGGCGTGGGCGGTCTGTTCGACGTGGCGACCGTCGCCAAGCTGCCGAAGCATTCGGGCGACTTCGGTCTCACGCTCGGCCACTACGGCGTGCCGCCTGGCCCGTACGTCGTGCTGCCGCTCCTTGGACCAAGCACCGTGCGCGATACCGGCGGCCTCGCGGTCGATTATTTCGGTAATCCGCTGAGTTACGTGCAGCCGGATTCCGTTAGCTGGGCCTTGTACGGCGTAAATCTCGTGAACACACGCGCGAACCTGCTGGATGCATCCGACATTCTTTCGGATGCCGCGCTCGACAAATACTCTTTCGTTCGTAACGCATACCTGCAGCGGCGGCAATATCTGATTACCGGTGGCGAAGGCACCTCGCCCGATTACAGCGAAGCGCCGCTTCCAAACTACGATGCGGAAGGCGCGGAAGCCGCGACTCCGGCGGGCGCTTCGGCCACGGCGGTTCCGTCCGAAGCGGCATCGGGCGCGACGCCTGCTTCTGGAGCCGCTGGCGCGCCGCGCGCAGCGAGCGACACGGGCAACAACACGGTTCCGGGACATCAGTACGTTCCGCCGCGCGCGCCTGGATTCCCTTCGTTCCGCTTGCGTTGAGCGGACTGGCGCTAACGGCCGGTAAAATACTTGGCAGCATTTTTTACAGTTTGACAGGCGCGCGGTCTGAACTCGTTCTAGCCAGCGCGCTCAAACTCAAGCCCCTTTTTTTGCAGGATCTGCGATGAAAAAAATCTTTTTGCTTCCCATCTTCGCCATGCTGATCGCGTTCTGCGGCGCGGCGTCGGCGCAATCCGTCGACTCGAGCGCGCCCGACGTGATGATCAAGACCGTCACGCAACAAGTGCTCGACGACATCAAGTCCGACAGCAAGATTCAGTCGGGCGACATCCAGCGCATCACTGAACTCGTCAATCAAAAGATCCTGCCGTACACGGACTTCACACGTACCACGCGTCTCGTGATGGGGCGCAACTGGAACACGGCAACGCCCGAGCAACAAAAGCAAATCGTCGAGCAGTTCAAGATGCTGCTCATTCGCACGTATTCGGGCGCGCTCGCTCAGGTTCGTAACCAGACGGTGCAGTACAAGCCATTCCGCGCGTCGCCGGAGGACACGGATGTCGTGGTCCGCTCGGTCGTGATGAACAACGGCTCGCCGATCGAACTCGACTACCGCCTGTACAAAACGCCGCAAGGCTGGCGCGTGTACGACATCAACGTGCTCGGCGCATGGCTGATCCAGGCGTATCAGCAACAGTTCAACGAGCAGATTTCGCAGAATGGCGTGGCTGGCTTGCTGCAATTCCTCACGCAGCGTAATCAGCAACTCGCGAACGGCAAGGCATCGTGAGCACGCAGGCAAATGCGCAAGTCGCGGGCGGCCGCTTCCAGACGGCCGCCACGCTGACCCACAAAAGCGCGAAGGCTGCGCTCGACGCGGGTTTGTCGCGTATCGCGGCGGGTGCAACCGAAGTCGACTGCGCGCCGCTCACGCATTTCGATTCATCCGCGCTCGCCGTGCTGCTTGCATGGCAGCGCGCCGCCACCGAGCGCGGCACGGCGCTTGGCGTCGTGAATGTTCCTTCCAAGCTTGCCAGTCTCGCGCAAGCTTACGGCGTCGACACGCTGCTCTCCTTCCGACATTGATCCTGTCCTGACGCCATATCAGGTGCGGCAACCAGGCTTGCGTTGCCGCGATCAGGATCGCTCCGAAGTCGGCTCCATCCGGTTTGCCCTATAATCAAATGCTTTTTCGGGCCCGCACCCGGCAATTTTTCGATCGAGCCCGGGTCCGTCAAGCGTTATCCGCACAATCGAGGCGCGGCCACACGAGGCACGCGCACTGTCAATGTCAGCCATAGAAATCCGAAACGTCAGAAAGCGCTACAAGCAGCTTCAGGCGCTCAAAGGCGTGAGCCTCACGGTTGAAGAGGGCGAATTCTTCGGCTTGCTCGGCCCCAACGGCGCCGGCAAGACCACGCTGATCAGCATCCTTGCCGGACTCGCGCGCGCCGATAGCGGCACGGTGTCCGTGCGCGGCCACGATGTCGTGAGCGACTTCCGCGCGGCGCGCCGTGCGCTTGGCGTGGTGCCGCAAGAACTGGTGTTCGATCCGTTCTTCACCGTGCGCGAGGCTTTGCGAATTCAGTCGGGCTATTTCGGTTTGCGCAAGAACGACGACTGGATCGACGAAATCATGGCCAATCTCGATCTCACCGAGAAAGCGGACGTCAACACGCGCGCGCTCTCGGGCGGCATGAAGCGACGCGTGCTGGTGGCGCAGGCGCTGGTGCATCGGCCGCCGGTGATCGTGCTCGACGAGCCCACGGCGGGCGTCGATGTCGAACTTCGTCAGACGCTCTGGAAGTTCATCTCGCGATTGAATCGCGAAGGGCACACCATCGTGCTGACCACGCATTACCTCGAAGAAGCCGAGGCGCTATGTGATCGTCTCGCCATGCTTCGCCGTGGTGAAGTCGTGGCGCTCGAGCGCACGAGCACGCTTCTGCAACGCTTTTCCGGTCTGCAACTTTATCTGCGCTTTTCGAGCGGCTCGCTGCCCGTGGAACTGCGTCCGCTGGAAGTCGATCCGCACGCGGTGTCCGGCATGCAGCATCTGCTGCGCCTTTCGAGCTACGACGATGTCGAGCCGATTCTCGCGAAGTGCCGCGCGGCCGGTTGCGCGCTGGATGAAATCGAGGTTCGCAAAGCCGATCTCGAAGACGTGTTCGTGCAAGTCATGAACGAACCCGACGTGGTCGAGGGACTTTCATGAGCGGCTTTCAGACGTTGTTCTACAAGGAGCTTTTGCGCTTCTGGAAGGTATCGTTTCAAACGGTGCTCGCGCCGGTCGTCACGGCGTTGCTGTATCTGACCATCTTCGGTCACGCGCTTTCCGGGCACGTACAGGTTTATGCTGGCGTTGGTTATACAAGCTTTCTCGTGCCCGGCCTCGTGATGATGAGCGTTTTGCAGAACGCGTTTGCGAATAGCTCGTCGTCGCTGATTCAATCGAAGATCACAGGCAATCTCGTGTTCGTGCTGTTGCCGCCCATTGCGCATTGGGAAATGTTCTTTGCGTATGTCTTGGCATCGGTAGCGCGTGGACTTTGTGTCGGGCTTGGCGTTTTCGTCGTGACGATATGGTTCGTCCCGATGTCTTTTTCCGCGCCGTTCTACATCATTGCGTTCGCGATCCTCGGTTCGGCAATCCTCGGTACGTTGGGTTTGATTGCCGGCATCTGGGCAGACAAGTTCGACCAGTTGGCCGCGTTTCAGAACTTCCTGATCATGCCGCTCACGTTTCTTTCCGGCGTGTTCTATTCGACGCATACGTTGCCGCCGGTTTGGCGCGCGGTGTCGCATCTGAATCCGTTCTTCTACATGATCGACGGTTTTCGCTACGGCTTTTTCGGTCTTTCGGACGTGAATCCGCTGGTGAGCATGGGTATCGTCGCTGCATTCTTGGCCGTGCTCGCGCTCATTGCCGTGCGTCTGCTCGCGAGCGGCTTCAAGCTGCGTCACTAATTCTTTAGGAGACTTTCATGTTGCCGACTCCCGAGCAAGTGAAGGACTACATCGCTGGCGGCCTCGCCTGCCAGCATCTCGAAGTCGAAGGCGATGGCCAGCACTTCTTCGCGACCATCGTGAGCGACGCGTTCGTCGGCAAGCGGCTGATCGCGCGGCATCAACTGGTCTATGCGGCGCTTGGCGAGCGCATGCGCGAAGAAATTCACGCGCTCAGCATGAAGACGCTCACGCCCGACGAATTCAAAGCCGCGTAAATACGCGACATTCGTAGCAATACGCAACACGCAACATCCCGTAACACCCGGCAACACCGGCAGGAAACAGTGCGAATCATTCAAGACAACCGCGGCGCCGAAAGCGGCTCCGCAGCAGGACGCTCGGTCGAAGGACACGTCATCATGGATAAACTGGTCATCACGGGGGGCGCGAAGCTCTCCGGCGAAATCACCGTATCGGGCGCGAAGAACGCGGCTCTGCCGATTCTGTGCGCAAGCCTTCTCACGGCCGACGACGTCCATCTGTCGAATGTGCCGAATTTGCAGGACACGCGCACGAAGCTCAAATTGCTGCGCCAGATGGGCGTGCACTCCGAAGCGTCGAGCGATGGCCGCGTGACGCTCAACGCATCGAAAGTGGACAACCTCGTCGCGCCGTACGAAATGGTCAAGACCATGCGCGCGTCGATCCTCGTGCTCGGTCCGCTCGTCGCGCGCTTCGGCGAGGCGAAGGTATCGTTGCCCGGCGGCTGCGCAATCGGCGCGCGTCCGGTCGATCAGCACATCAAGGGTCTGCAGGCGATGGGCGCCGAGATCAATATCGAGCATGGCTTCATCGAAGCGCGCGCGAAGCGTCTGAAGGGCGCGCGCATCGTCACCGACATGATTACCGTCACCGGCACCGAAAATCTGCTGATGGCGGCAGTGCTCGCGGACGGCGAGACGGTCATCGAAAATGCCGCGCGCGAGCCGGAAGTTACCGACCTCGCGCATTTGCTCGTGAAGATGGGCGCGAAGATCGATGGCATCGGCACGGATCGGCTCGTCATCGAGGGCGTCGAGAAGCTGCACGGCGCGAAGCATAGCGTGGTGCCGGACCGTATCGAAGCGGGCACGTTCCTGTGCGCGGTCGCGGCCGCGGGCGGCGATGTCACTCTGCGCAACGTCACGCCGTCGCTGCTCGATGCCGTCACCGCCAAGCTGCGCGAAGCGGGCGTGAGCATCGAGGAAGGCGACGACTGGATGCGCGTGCGCATGAACAAGCGCCCCGAAGCGGTCAACATCCGCACGTCCGAATATCCGGCGTTCCCCACTGACATGCAGGCGCAATTCATGGCGCTGAACACTATTGCCAAGGGCACGTCGCAAGTCGTCGAGACGATCTTCGAAAACCGCTTCATGCACGTGCAGGAACTGAACCGGCTTGGCGCGAGAATTACCATCGACGGCAACACGGCGCTCGTCTCGGGCGTGGACATGCTGTCGGGCGCGAAGGTCATGGCGACCGATCTGCGCGCGTCGGCAAGTCTCGTGATCGCGGCAATGTGCGCCGATGGCGAAACGCTCATCGACCGCATCTATCACCTGGATCGCGGCTACGACCGCATGGAGTCGAAGCTGACGGCGGTCGGCGCGCGGGTGAGCCGTATCAAGGGCAGCGGGAGCGAACAATGAGTTCGTTGCCGCAGACGTCGTCCTCGCTTGCCGCCAATGCGCCGCTGACGCTCGCGCTGTCGAAAGGGCGTATCTTCGAGGAGACGGTGCCGCTGCTCGCCGCTGCCGGCGTGGAGGTCGTGGAAGATCCGGAAAGCTCGCGCAAGCTCATTTTGCCGACGACGAATCCGAATTTGCGCGTGATCATCGTGCGGGCCACCGACGTTCCTACCTACGTCGAATACGGCGCGGCCGATTTCGGCGTGGCGGGCAAGGACGTGTTGATCGAGCATGGCGGAAGCGGGCTTTATCAGCCGGTTGATCTGAACATTGCGCGCTGCCGGATGTCGGTGGCCGTGAAAGCTGGCTTCGATTACGCGAACGCGGTGCGTCAGGGCGCGCGTCTGCGTGTCGCGACGAAATATACGGAAACCGCGCGTGAGCATTTTGCGGCGAAGGGCGTGCACGTCGATCTGATCAAGCTTTACGGTTCGATGGAACTGGCGCCGCTCGTCGGTCTGGCCGATGCCATCGTCGATCTCGTCAGTTCGGGCGGCACGCTGCGGGCGAATAATCTGGTCGAGGTTGAAGAGATCATGCAGATTTCGTCGCGCCTCGTCGTGAATCAGGCCGCGCTCAAGCTGAAGCGCGCGGCGCTCAAGCCGTATCTCGACGCTTTCGAACGCGCATCGGCAGGAACGGATAATTAGGGCAGCCGCGTAGTCGCGCGGCGAGCCACAGCAAACGGAAAACCAGCATGTCTATCAAGATTCGCAAACTCGATTCCAGCACCGACGGTTTTCAGAAAGCTTTGCGCGCGGTTCTCGCATTCGAGGCGAGCGAGGACGAAGCAATAGAGCGCTCGGTCGCGCAAATTCTCGCGGATGTCAAAGCGCGCGGCGACGCCGCCGTGCTCGACTACACCAACCAGTTCGATCGTCTGAAGGCGCACAGCGTCGCGGCGCTCGAATTGCCCGTGGCGGAACTCGAAGCCGCGCTGGAAGGGCTTGAGCCGAAACGTCGCGCGGCGCTCGAAGCAGCGGCTGCTCGCGTGCGCGGATATCACGAGAAGCAACGCATCGAATGCGGCAGTCATAGCTGGCATTACACCGAAGCCGACGGCACGGTGCTCGGCCAGAAGGTGACGCCGATCGATCGCGCGGGCATCTACGTGCCGGGCGGGAAGGCGGCGTATCCGTCGTCCGTGCTGATGAACGCCATTCCGGCGCGCGTCGCGGGCGTCAAGGAAATCGTGATGGTCGTGCCGACGCCCGATGGCGTCAAGAACCCGCTCGTGCTCGCGGCGGCGCTGCTCGGCGGCGTGGACCGCGTGTTCACCATCGGCGGGGCGCAGGCGGTTGGCGCGCTGGCGTACGGGACCGAATCCGTGCCGGCGGTCGACAAGATCTGCGGGCCGGGCAACGCGTATGTCGCATCGGCGAAGCGGCGCGTGTTCGGCACGGTCGGTATCGACATGATCGCCGGGCCGTCCGAAATTCTCGTCATCTGCGACGCCACCACCGACCCGCGCTGGGTCGCGATGGACCTGTTCTCGCAAGCCGAACACGACGAACTCGCGCAATCCATTCTGCTGTGTCCGGACGCGGCGTTCATTCGGCGCGTCGAAGAAGCCATCGTCGAATTGCTGCCGGCCATGCCGCGCCGCGAAGTCATTCAGCGCTCGCTCGAAGACCGCGGCGCGCTCATCAAGGTGAAGGACATGGCCGAAGCGTGCGCGATCGCGAACGATATCGCGCCCGAGCATCTGGAGATTTCGGCGCTCGATCCGCATCAGTGGGCTGCGCAGATCCACAACGCGGGCGCCATGTTCCTCGGCCGCTACACGAGCGAAAGCCTCGGCGATTACTGCGCGGGCCCGAACCACGTGTTGCCGACTTCACGCACGGCGCGCTTCTCGTCGCCGCTCGGCGTGTACGATTTCATGAAGCGTTCGAGTGTGATCGAAGTGAGCGCGGAAGGCGCGCAGACGCTCGGCGAGATCGCGGCGGAACTGGCTTACGGCGAAGGTTTGCAAGCGCATGCGAAGAGCGCGGAGTATCGGATGAAAAACGTCGGCTGAATCTGGCCGGCTTAGACGACCAAGGCGGCCTGAGAGCCGCCATATGTCCGGCGCAAAGACGTCGGCGACATCATGACCACACCTCAAGACATCCTGCGTCCCGACGTCCTTTCCATGACGAGCTATCCCGTGGCCGATTCCACGGGCTTGATCAAGCTCGACGCGATGGAAAACCCGTACTCCTTGCCCGCCGATCTCGCCAAGCGTCTTGGCGAACATCTCGCGGGCGTGGCGCTGAACCGTTATCCATCGCCGCGTCCGGCGGACCTGCTCGCCAAGATCAAGCGTGCAATGAAGGTGCCGGAAGCCTGCGACGTGCTGCTCGGCAACGGCTCGGACGAACTGATCAGCATGATGTCGATGGCGTGCGCCACGCCCGGCGCGAAAGTCGTGGCGCCGGTGCCGGGCTTCGTGATGTATCAGATGTCGGCGAAGTTCGCGCAGCTCGAATTCATCGGCGTGCCGCTCAACGCGGACTTCACGCTAGACGCAAACGCGCTCATCGCGGCTATCGACGAACATCAGCCCGCGCTCGTTTATCTCGCGTACCCGAACAATCCGACCGGCACGCTTTACGCCAATGCCGACATCGAGCGCGTGATCGCGTCGGCGAAGAAGAGTCTCGTGGTCATCGACGAGGCTTATCAGCCGTTCGCGGAAAAGACGTGGCTGCCGCGCGCGGCCGAGTATGACAACGTGGTCGTCATGCGCACGGTGTCGAAGCTCGGACTTGCGGGCATCCGGCTCGGTTATCTGGTCGGTCTGCCCGCGTGGACCATGCAATTCGACAAGGTGCGCCCGCCGTACAACATCAACGTGCTAACGCAGGCAACCGCTGATTTCCTGCTGGATCATCTCGATGTCCTCGACGCCCAGGCCGCCGATCTGCGCGCGCAGCGCGCCGTCCTCGCGCGCGAAGTCGCCGCGCTGCCCGGCATGACGGTGTATCCGAGCGCGGGCAACTTTCTGCTCGTGCGCGTGCCGGATGCCGCCGTCGCGTTCGAAACCCTGCTGACTTCGCGGGTTCTCGTCAAAAACGTGAGTAAAATGCATGCTTTGCTGGCAAATTGCGTGCGTTTGACGGTCGGCACGGCCGAGGAAAACGCGCACATGGTCGCGGCGCTCAAAAAGCTCGCGCTCAACTAAATCCCCACTCTTCGAAAGCCTCAAGGAAACACCATGCGCATTGCGGAAGTCGTTCGCAACACCAGCGAAACGCAGATCCGTGTGAAGCTCGATCTGGACGGCACCGGCAAGCAGAAGCTCGCCACCGGCGTGCCGTTTCTGGATCACATGCTCGATCAGATCGCGCGACACGGCCTGTTCGATCTCGAAGTCGAAGCGCATGGCGACCTCCATATCGACGATCACCACACCGTCGAAGACACCGGTATCACGCTGGGTCAGGCGGTGGCGAAAGCCATTGGCGACCGCAAGGGCATTCGCCGTTATGGCCACTCGTATGTTCCGCTCGATGAAGCGCTGTCGCGCGTCGTGATCGATTTCTCCGGCCGTCCGGGCCTCGAATTCCATGTGCCGTTTACGCGCGCGCGCATCGGTACGTTCGATGTCGATCTCACCATCGAATTTTTCCGTGGCTTCGTGAATCACGCGGGCGTGACGCTGCACATCGACAATCTGCGCGGCATCAACGCGCATCATCAAGTCGAGACCGTGTTCAAGGCGTTCGGCCGCGCGTTGCGCATGGCCGTCGAAGCCGACGAACGCGCCGCAGGACAAATTCCTTCCACCAAAGGCAGTCTCTGATCAGCCCGTTCCAAGCGACGCAGCAATGCGTCGCGCACGAAAGGCTCGCCCGCGATGGATCTCTTCAAGTCGTTCATATCCTTGCTCGCGCTGATCAATCCGGTCGGCGCGATACCGTTTTTTCTTAGCCTGACCGCGCAACAATCCGATCTCGAAAAGCGCAACACCATCCGCGTGGCATCGATCTCGGTGTTCTGCGTAATCGCGATCACCGCGCTGCTCGGGCAGCAGATCATCGCGTTCTTCGGCATTTCGGTCGGTTCGTTCGAAGTCGGCGGCGGGATCATCATGCTGCTCATGGCGATCAGCATGTTGAACGCGCAAGTCGGCAACGCGCGCTCGACCGTCGAGGAGCGCATGGAAGCCGAGGAGCGCAATAGCGTTGCCGTTGTGCCGCTCGCGATTCCGCTGCTCACCGGGCCGGGATCGATCAGCACCGTGATCGTCTATGCTGCAAATGCGCAGCATTGGTACGACCGCTTCGGGCTCGTCGTGCTGGGCGCGATCATCGCAGCGTTGTGTTTCGGCGCGTTGAATCTGGCCGAGCCGATCGCGCGCTGGGTCGGGCGCACGGGTATCAATATCGGCACGCGTCTCATGGGTTTGATGTTGTCCGCGCTGGCGGTGGAGTTCATCGTCAACGGGTTGAAGGCCTTGATGCCATCTTTGAAATGAAAACTTCGATAGCGATTGTTGATTACGGAATGGGCAACCTGCGCTCGGTGTATCAGGCGCTTAAGAAGGCCGCGCCCGACGCCGACGTGGCGATCGTCGATCAGCCCGAGGCCATTCGCGCGGCGGATCGTATCGTGCTGCCGGGTCAAGGCGCGATGCGCGATTGCATGGGCCATTTGGGCGCGTCGGGCTTGCAGGATGCGGTGATCGAAGCGTCGCGCAACAAGCCGATGCTCGGCGTTTGCGTCGGCGAACAGATGCTGTTCGACTGGAGCGAAGAAGGCGACACGAAGGGCCTCGGGCTTTTCCCCGGCAAGGTCGTGCGCTTTCAACTCGAAGGCCAGTTGCAGGACGACGGCTCGCGCTTCAAGGTCCCGCAAATGGGCTGGAACCGCGTGCGTCAGACGCAAGCGCATCCGGTGTGGGACGGCGTGGCGGATGGCGCGTTCTTCTACTTCGTGCATAGTTACTACGTCGTGCCGGACAACCTGGCGCACACTTCGGGCGAAACCGTTTATGGTTCCGCGTTCACATCGGCGGTGGCGCGCGACAACATCTTCGCCACGCAATTCCACCCCGAGAAGAGCGCCGACGCGGGCTTGCGGCTGTATCGCAACTTCGTTCACTGGAACCCGTAAAGCGCGCAACCGGGCGTTGCAATACTTGTACTACACTAGCGAAGCGGCCCGCTGTAAGGCACCGAGACCTCACGCGTGGCCGTTTCGATCAACTCAATCCAGAAAATACGCGATACCTATGCTGCTCATTCCGGCCATCGATCTCAAAGACGGTCAGTGCGTGCGCCTCAAACAAGGCGATATGGACCAGGCGACCATTTTTTCAGAAGATCCGGCGGCAATGGCCCGGCACTGGGTCGACCGAGGGGCGCGCAGACTACACCTCGTCGATCTGAACGGCGCCTTCGCGGGCAAGCCGAGGAACGGCGACGCTATCCGCGCAATCATCGACGAAGTGGGTAGCGAGATTCCCGTGCAACTAGGCGGCGGCATTCGCGACCTGAACACCATCGAGCGCTATCTCGACGACGGTCTCTCGTTCGTCATCATCGGCACGGCGGCGGTGAAGAATCCCGGCTTCCTGCAGGATGCGTGCAGCGCGTTCGGGGGGCATATCATCGTCGGGCTCGACGCCAAGGACGGCAAAGTCGCCACCGACGGCTGGAGCAAACTGACCGGCCACGAAGTAGTGGATCTCGGGCGCAAGTTCGAAGACTACGGCTGCGAGTCGATCATCTACACGGACATCGGGCGCGACGGCATGCTTCAGGGCATCAATATCGACGCCACCGTGCGGCTCGCGCAAGCCGTGAAGATTCCTGTTATCGCGAGCGGCGGACTGTCGAGCATCGCGGACATCGAGTCGCTCTGCGAAGTCGAGGGCGAAGGCATCGAAGGCGTGATCTGCGGTCGCGCCATCTATTCCGGCGACCTGGACTTCACTTCCGCGCAAACGCGCGCGGATGCGTTGCGCGAAGCGGACGGCGCCTGAGGCTCTTTCGGGCGCGAGCACGTTGCAGCACGCCGGGCGGCGGCTTTTGCCGCCCTTCATTCGTTTTGGACCTGCAGTGGCGGAACATGGCTCTCGCTAAACGCATCATCCCCTGTCTCGACGTGACCGCCGGGCGCGTCGTCAAAGGGGTCAACTTCGTCGAACTGCGCGACGCGGGCGATCCCGTGGAGATCGCGCGACGTTACGACGACCAAGGCGCGGACGAACTCACGTTCCTCGACATCACCGCGACTTCCGACCAGCGCGACCTCATTTTGCCGATCATCGAATCGGTCGCGTCACAGGTGTTCATTCCGCTGACCGTCGGTGGCGGCGTGCGCGCCGTCGAAGACGTGCGGCGTCTGCTCAACGCCGGCGCGGACAAGATCAGCATGAATTCGTCGGCGGTGGCGAATCCGCAACTCGTACGCGATGCATCCGACAAGCACGGTTCGCAATGCATCGTCGTTGCCATCGACGCCAAGCGCGTTTCCGCCGATGGCGAGCCGCCGCGCTGGGAAGTGTTCACGCACGGCGGGCGCAAGGCAACGGGCATCGACGCGATCGAATGGGCGCGCAAGATGGCCGAATTCGGCGCGGGCGAAATTCTGCTGACCAGCATGGATCGCGACGGCACCAAGTCCGGCTTCGACCTCGCGCTCACGCGCGCCGTGTCGGACGCCGTTCCCGTGCCGGTGATCGCTTCGGGCGGCGTCGGTACGCTCAAGCATCTGGCGGATGGCATCACGGAAGGCCGCGCCGACGCCGTTCTGGCCGCGAGCATCTTTCACTATGGCGAACACACGGTCGGCGAAGCCAAGCGCTTCATGGCCGAGCAAGGCATTTCGGTGAGGAATTGACGGTGACGGATCAAGCCGATTGGCTCGACAAGGTGAACTGGGACGCGAACGGCCTCGTGCCGGTGATCGCGCAGGAAGCGTCGAGCAACGACGTGCTCATGTTCGCCTGGATGAATCGCGAGGCGCTCGCCAAAACCATCGAACTGAAGCGCGCCGTCTATTTTTCGCGTTCGCGTCAGCGCCTGTGGTTCAAGGGCGAGGAATCGGGGCACGTTCAGCATGTGCACGAAGTGCGGCTCGATTGCGACGAAGACGTCGTGCTGCTCAAAGTCGAACAGGTATCGGGGATCGCGTGCCACACCGGCCGTCATTCCTGCTTTTTCCAGAAATTCGAAGGAACGGCGCAAGACGGCGCGTGGGTCGCAGTCGAGCCGGTCCTGAAAGACCCCGAAAGTATTTACAAATGACGCAAACCACCACGCAGGACACGCTGCTGCGCCTCGCCGCGGTTATCGACGGTCGAAAAGGCGGCGATCCGGAACAATCCTACGTTTCGCGACTCTTTCATAAAGGTGACGACGCGATTCTGAAGAAGATTGGCGAGGAAGCGACGGAAGTCGTACTCGCCGCGAAGGATGCGCGCCAGGGCGGCGCGCCGAAAGCGCTCGTCGGGGAAGTCGCCGACCTGTGGTTCCATTGTCTCGTGATGCTGTCGCATTTCGACCTGAGCCCCGCCGACGTGATCGCCGAGTTGGAACGGCGCGAAGGTTTGTCGGGTATCGAAGAAAAAGCGCTGCGCAAAACGCGCGAGCGCGAGCAAAACGGCAGCTGACGAGACGCCCATTGCGAAGGAGGGCCCCGTGAATACGCCTCACGAACAGTACCCGCCGCCGGTGTATCAGAATCAGCTCGACCCGCAGCGGCTGAGCAGCCTCAAGACGCTCACGCATGTTTTGTATGCACTTTACGCGCTCTATTGGCTAACGGGCGGGTTGACCGTGCTCGTCGCGATCATCATCAATTATCTGAAACGCGGCGATACCGTCGGAACGCCTTACGAAGCCCATTTCACCTGGCAGATACGCACGTTCTGGTGGGCTGTCCTCGGACATCTGGTTGGCGCGGCGCTCATTTTCGTCGGGATCGGCTTTGTGATTCTTTTCGCGGTCGGCATCTGGACGCTTTATCGCGTCATCAAAGGTTGGCTGTATCTCTATGAAGGAAAAACGTTCGACCCACGCGCGTGGTTTTGAACGGCAACGCCTGGCAACGGGAGACACGGGAATTTCATGAGCCAAGACAACTGCATTTTCTGCAAGATTGCGTCAGGACAACTGCCAAGCACGAAGCTCTATGAGGACGACGAGTTTGTCGCCTTCAACGACATCAATCCGGCCGCGCCGGTTCACGTGCTCGTCATTCCCCGGAAGCACATTGAAACGCTGTCGCACTGCACGGAAAGCGACGCGCCGCTGCTTGGTAGAATGGTAAGTCTCGTTGGTCGTCTGGCAAAAGATCTCGGCGTCTCCTACACGGACGGCGAGACGGGATTCCGGACGGTGATCAACACGGGGCCGGGCGGTGGACAGGAGGTTTATCACATCCACGCGCATTTGCTGGCAGGAGAGCGTCCGTGGCGCCGGATGGGCTGAAAACCGCAAATTTTGTCGGCAAACGCCTTTCCAATGCAATATTGGACGCGCAGAATCGGTATTCATAGCCGAAGTGACTTTTTCGGCGCGGGCCGCAAGGCCGATCTTCCGTTCGCACAAAGCCGTTGCGGCGGAATTACGGAGAATTTTCATTCATGGGTTCGTTGAGCATTTGGCATTGGTTGATCGTCCTTTTGATCGTGGCGCTCGTCTTCGGCACGAAGAAACTGCGCAACATCGGTGGCGATTTGGGCGGCGCGGTCAAGGGCTTCAAGGAAGGCATGCGCGATGGTGAGCAGCCGGCTTCGACCACCGATCCGCGCGAGCTGCCGCGCAACGGTGCGGTTGACGTGGAAGCGAAGGACAAGACCCGTTCGGGCGACTATCGCTAATCCGGTCATCGACCGCAATCTTTCACTTACTCTTCAATGCTCGATCTCGGTCTGACCAAGATGGCGCTGATTGGCGTCGTGGCGCTCGTGGTGCTTGGGCCTGAGCGCCTGCCCGGGGTTGCGCGCACGGCCGGCGCACTGTTCGGGCGCGCGCAGCGCTATATCAACGACGTCAAATCCGAAGTGGCGCGCGAGATGGAACTCGACGAGCTTAAGAAGATGCGCACCGACTTCGAAACCGCTGCGTCGAACGTCGAAACGTCGATTCACGACAACCTGAAGCGCCACGAAGCCGAATTGAACGACGCGTGGAGCCAGGGCACGTCCGTGTCGCCGAGCGTCGCGAGAGAAGAGGCCGAGGCGATCGGCGGCAGCGCGGCGGTCACGGACAAACCGTGGATGCGCACATCGGGCATCCGGGCGGCGCGCAAGAACTGGCGCGTCAAACAAAGCGCCATCCCCAACTGGTACAAGCGAACGAATCTGCGCCGCACGCGGGTTCAATCTGGCGCGGCTCGCGTTGCGCGCCACACGCCAGAAACCTTGCGCCGCCCGACCCGGTTTTTCTGATCCGGGCCACTTCCTTTCATCGATGATCCATACCGAGGGCCGGCGTGAGCGACCCGCTACAAAATAAAGACGAGCCCGTCGAAGAGACGTTCATTTCGCATCTGGTCGAATTGCGTGACCGCATCATCAAAGCGGGCGCTTCGGTTATCGTGGTGTTCGTCTCGCTGGTGTACTGGGCGCCGGACATCTTCAAGTTACTGGCCCGGCCGCTGATGCAGAACCTGCCGGCCGACGGCAAGATGATCGTCACCGACGTGACCGGCTCGTTCTTCGTGCCCATGAAGGTGACCATGCTCGTCGCATTCGTCATCGCGCTGCCGCTTGTGCTGTATCAGCTTTGGGCGTTCGTGGCGCCGGGTTTGTACCAGCACGAGAAGAAGCTCGTCGCGCCGCTCGTGTTCAGCAGCTACGCGCTCTTTCTTTGCGGCATGGCTTTCGCGTATTTCGTCGTGTTTCCGACCATCTTTCGCGTGATGGCGCATTACAACGCGCCGCTCGGCGCGGAGATGACCACGGATATCGACAACTACCTGAGCTTCGTGCTCACGATGTTCCTCGCATTCGGCGTAACGTTCGAAGTGCCGATCGTCGTCGTGTTGCTGGCGCGCATGGGTGTCGTGTCCATTCAGAAGCTCAAGCAGATTCGCCCGTATGTGATTGTCGGCGCGTTCGTCATTTCGGCGGTCGTTACCCCGCCAGACGTTTTCTCGCAACTGATCCTGGCCATTCCGCTCATCATTCTCTACGAAGCGGGGATTATTGCGGCGCGGCTGGTGGTTGGAAAGCAGCCAATCAAAAGCGAAGAGGCGACGGCCGAGTAGGTGCGGCGTATTGCCGCGGCAGTGAAATGTCGGATGCGCAAAAAAGGCAGCTTCGATTACCGAAGCTGCCTTTTTGTTTTCAACGGAGAACCGAGTTTATTCGTCGCCCTGATCGTTTCCTTGATCCTCGTCTTCCGGTAACTGTGGCGCGCGCGGCTGAGCCGGGCGCTTGCCGATAGTCACGTTGATATCGAGTTCCTTGTTCTTGCGCATTAAATGAACTTTCACCGACGTGCCCGGTTTGATCTGCGCGACCACGTTCAGGAGGCGCGTGGTGTCGGTGATGGTGTCGTCGTTGATGCTGACGAGAATGTCGCCCGGCTTGATGCCTGCCTTGTCCGCCGGGCCGCCTTGCAGCACGCCGGCCACGATGGCGCCAGATTTTTGGTCGAGCCCGAACGATTCCGCGATCTCCGGCGTCACGTCCTGCGGCTCCACGCCAATCCAGCCGCGCGTGACCGTGCCCGTCGTGATGATGCTCTCGAGCACGCTGCGCGCCGTCGACACCGGGATCGCAAAGCCGATTCCCAGTGAGCCGCCGCTGCGCGAATAAATCGCCGTGTTGATGCCGAGCAGATTGCCGTTCACGTCGACGAGCGCGCCGCCCGAGTTGCCGGGGTTGATTGCCGCGTCGGTCTGAATGAAGTTCTCGAACGTGTTGATGCCGAGGTGATTGCGCCCGAGCGCGCTCACAATGCCCATGGTTACCGTCTGCCCGACGCCGAACGGATTGCCGATAGCCAGCACGACATCGCCGACGCGCGTTTGGTCCATGCGGCCGAGCGTGATGGTCGGCAGATTCGTCATGTTGATCTTGAGCACGGCGAGATCGGTTTCCGGATCGACGCCGATTACCTTCGCGCTGGACGTGCGGCCGTCGGCAAGCGCGACTTCGATTTGATCGGCGCCATCGACGACATGCTGGTTCGTTAGAATGTAACCTTCCGAGCTGACGATGACACCCGAGCCGAGATTCGACGCTGGCGGCTCGTCACTCTTGCGCTTGTTTTTATCGCCGAAGAAGTAGCGGAACAGCGGGTCTTTGGCGCGCGGGTCCGGCGGCAGATTGCCGTCCTTGCTGGAAAAGACGTTGACCACAGCGGGCATGGCCTTTTGCGCGCCTTCGGCATAGGAAGATTGAAGCGGTCGCGAGCCTATGCTCGGCGCCACTTCCTGCAGCGCGACTATTGGTTCGGCGAGTTGCTTGCCGAATTGGCCCTGACGTTGAAGCCACTGCGGTTTCAAGGTCGCGATGATGAACATCAGGGCCAAAATCACGGTGACCGCTTGGGCAAAAAATAGCCAGAAGCGTCTAAGCATTTGAAGGGATAGAGGAATTCATGGATCGGATCGAACTCGAATTGTATCTGAACAATCTGCTGGAAATCGGCCGCTTCAAGGACTATTGCCCGAACGGTCTACAGGTGGAAGGCGCGCGCCGGGTTCAGAAGATCGCAACCGGCGTGACGGCCTCGCTCGCCTTTCTCGAAGCCGCGCTCGAGTGGGGCGCGGACACGGTACTCGTGCATCACGGCTACTTCTGGCGCAATGAGGCGCCGCAGTTGACGGGACGCAAGTATCAGCGAATCCGCACGCTTATCGCCAACGATATCAACCTGTTTGCCTATCATTTGCCGCTCGATTCGCATCCGGAGTTCGGCAACAACGCGCAGCTCGGCGCGCGCCTCGGCTTGATCGCGGACGGCCGTTTTGCAGGCCAGGATCTCGGGTGGATCGCGCCGCTCACCATGCCGCTCTCGCTCGAACACTTCACCGCAACGGTCGAAAACGCGCTCGGCCGCAAGCCGCTCGTATTCGGCGATTCAGACCGCGAACTGCGTCGCGTCGCGTGGTGCACGGGCGGCGCGCAAGGATACTTCGAAGAAGCCATCGCGGCGGGCGCGGATGTCTACGTCAGCGGCGAAGTCTCCGAGCAGACCATGCACATTGCGGCGGAATCGGGCGTGGCCTACATCGCGGCGGGCCATCACGCGACCGAGCGCTACGGCGTCCAGGCGCTGGGTAATCACCTGTCGGAAGAATTCGACATCGAGCACGTGTTTATCGATATCGACAATCCGGTATAAATGTTTTGCGCCGATTATCGTTTTAATCGGCCTTGCAGTTGCCTTAAATGATTGCTTCACAAGATGGCGCGAAAACGTGCGGGAAAACCCGGAAAGAACAATCACTTGGAGTGATTTTTCCTATTCGGGCCTTGTAAATGCCAACTCCATTCGCGCACACTAGCGACGGAACACTGATGTGACGGTATAAATCCAACTCAGAAGTGGGGCGTGTGATGCGAGACAAGGACGATAAGCACGATGGGCGCGTTGACGGTAGCCGCCGTACCTGGCTGATAGCGACGACCGTAGCAGGTGGTGTCGGAGGTGTAGCAACAGTAATTCCGTTTGTAGGGTCGTTCGCTCCGTCGGAAAAGGCGAAGGCGGCAGGCGCGCCGGTCGAGGTCGATATCAGCGGACTCAAGCCCGGCGAAATGATGACCGTCGCGTGGCGCGGCAAGCCTGTGTGGATCGTCAACCGCACCGACGAAATGCTTTCGGACGTCAAGAAAGCCGACACCGAAGTGGCCGATCCGAAATCGAAGATGGAATTCTCGATGCCGTTGCCGGAGTACTGCAACAACGAGTTCCGTTCCCGCACCGATCACAAGAACATTTTCGTGGCGGTGGCCGTGTGCACGCATCTGGGCTGCACGCCGACCCCGCGTTTCACCGAAGGCGCCCAACCCAATCTTCCCGATAACTGGCCCGGCGGTTTTCTCTGCCCGTGCCACGGCTCGACCTATGACATGGCGGGCCGCGTCTTCAAGAACAAGCCCGCGCCGCAAAATCTGGACGTGCCTCCGTACATGTTCACTTCCGCGACGCAACTCGTGATCGGCAAGGACGAAAAGGGAGAGGCTTAATGGCGACCGCAGACAAGGATGTGGAGACGACGGGCCTGATCGGCTGGATCGACCGGCGATTTCCGCTCACCGCGACGTGGAAGCAGCACGTTTCCGAGTACTACGCGCCGAAGAACTTCAACTTCTGGTACTTCTTCGGCTCGCTCGCGCTGCTCGTGCTCGTGCTTCAGATCGTCACGGGCATCTTTCTCGTCATGAACTACAAGCCCGATGCGACGCTCGCGTTTGCATCGGTCGAATACATCATGCGCGAGGTGCCGTGGGGCTGGCTCATTCGCTACATGCATTCGACAGGCGCTTCGATGTTCTTCGTCGTCGTCTATCTGCACATGTTTCGCGGGCTGATGTACGGCTCGTATCGCAAGCCGCGCGAACTGGTGTGGATTTTCGGCTGCGCAATTTTCCTGTGCCTCATGGCCGAGGCGTTCTTTGGCTATCTTTTGCCGTGGGGGCAGATGTCGTTCTGGGGCGCGCAGGTGATCGTGAATCTGTTCTCGGCGATTCCCTTCATCGGCCCGGATCTGTCGCTCTGGATTCGCGGCGATTACGTCGTGTCGGACGTCACGCTGAACCGGTTCTTCGCGTTCCATGTGATCGCGATTCCGCTCGTGCTGATTGGCCTCGTCGTGGCGCATCTGGTCGCGCTGCACGAAGTCGGCTCGAACAACCCGGACGGCATCGAGATCAAGGCAAAGAAGGACGCGAACGGCATTCCTATCGATGGCATTCCGTTCCATCCGTACTATTCGGTGCACGACTTCCTGGGCGTGTCGGTCTTCCTTCTGATCTTCGCGGCGATCATTTTCTTCGCGCCGGAGATGGGCGGCTACTTCCTGGAAGCGAATAACTTCGTGCCGGCCAATCCGTTGCAGACGCCGCCTGAAATCGCGCCAGTCTGGTACTTCACGGCTTTCTACGCGATGCTTCGCGCCACCACCGATCCGTTCAAGATCGTACTGATGGTCATCATCGCGCTGCTTGGCCTCTTTGCGCTGTTGCGCGCGCGCGGCAGATGGCGGATCGGCTTGCCGGTGCTCTCGCTCGCGGTGATCGTCTTCATGGCGCTGACGGAGTCGAAATTCTGGGGCGTGGTGGTCATGGGCACGGCGGTCGTATCGCTCTTTTTCCTGCCCTGGCTCGATCGCAGTCCGGTGAGGTCCATTCGCTACCGGCCGTTTTTCCATAAAGTGTTCTACGGCATCTTCGTGGTCGTGTTTCTCGTGCTGGGCTTCTTGGGAACGAGGCCGCCGTCACCGGTGGGGACGCTGATCGCGCAGGTTTGCGCGCTGATCTACTTCGCGTTTTTCCTCGGCATGCCGTTCTGGACGCCGCGCGGCAGATTCAAGACGCCGCCCGAGCGAGTGACTTTCAAACCTCACTGAGCACTCGTCCGGAGACAAACACAATGAAAAAATGGCTCGGTTCCCTGGCAATCATCGGCGCGGCGATGTTCGCGTTCGGCGCGAGTGCGCCGGCGTACGCGCAGGAAGAAGCGGTGCTCGACCGCGCGCCCGATAACGCGGACAATTTTGCTTCGTTGCAGCACGGCGCCCAAATCTTTGTAAACTACTGCCTGAATTGCCACAGCGCCAATCTGATGCGGTACAACCGGCTGACCGACCTCGGCATCACGCCACAGGACGTTCAGGAAAATCTGCTGTTTTCGACAGACAAGATCGGCAACACGATGTCCATTGCAATGCGCCCGGAAGACGCGAAAGCGTGGTTCGGCGCGTCGCCTCCGGACTTGTCGGTCGAAGCGCGGGCGCGTGGCAAGGACTGGTTGTACACGTACTTGCGGGGGTTTTATCGCGATCCGGCGCGGCCGACCGGCTGGAACAATCGCGTGTACGAGAATGTCGGCATGCCGCATGTGCTGTGGACGATGCAGGGTCTCCGCGATGCAAAATTCGAAACCGAAACCGACGAGCACACCGGCGAAAAGGTAAAGAGATTCGTGGGTTACACTCAGGTTAGCCCGGGTTCCATGTCCTCCGTGGATTATGATAATGCTGTGGCCGATCTGGTTTCGTACCTCTCGTGGATGTCCGAACCCGCCCAGCAGACTCGCAAGCGCCTCGGCGTATGGGTCCTGCTGTTCCTGGCGTTGTTGAGTTTCCTCGCATGGCGCCTGAACGCGGCATACTGGAAAGATATTAAATAGCGCGCCCTAGACGGCGTGGGTCGGCACGACGGCGTTTCCCCGGGAAGCGTCGCGGCCGGCCTTTCGAGTTTACTGAAGGAACTTTAAAGACATGATGGTTCTGTATTCCGGCACTACTTGCCCGTTCTCCCAGCGCTGCCGGCTGGTGTTGTTCGAAAAGGGCATGGATTTCGAGATTCGCGACGTCGATCTGTTCAACAAGCCGGAAGACATCGCGGTCATGAACCCATACGGTCAGGTGCCGATCCTCGTCGAGCGTGACCTGATCCTGTATGAATCGAACATCATCAACGAATATATCGACGAACGGTTCCCGCATCCGCAGCTCATGCCGGCCGATCCGGTGCAACGCGCCCGCGCGCGCCTGTTCCTGCTGAACTTCGAGAAAGAATTGTTCGTGCACGTCGGCACGCTCGAAAACGAGAAGGGCAAAGCCGCCGAGAAGAACCACGAGAAGGCGCGCAGTGCAATCCGCGATCGTCTTACGCAGCTCGCGCCTATTTTCCTGAAGAACAAGTACATGCTCGGCGAAGAGTTCTCGATGCTCGACGTGGCCATCGCGCCGCTGTTGTGGCGTCTGGACCATTACGGCATCGAGTTGTCGAAGAATGCTGCGCCGTTGATGAAGTACGCCGAACGCATTTTCAGCCGTCCGGCCTATATTGAAGCGCTGACGCCTTCCGAAAAGGTGATGCGTCGATAGTTTGCGGGCATCGGAGCGCGGCGGCGCGCATTTCGCCCGCCGCGCTCCTGTAGAGGAAAGTTGATGCAAGAGATTTCCACCAAGCCGTATCTGCTGCGCGCGCTCTATGAGTGGTGCACGGATAACGGGTTCACCCCACACATCGCGGTGCGGGTCGACGGCGCCACGCGGGTGCCGCGTCAGTTCGTGCGTAACGACGAAATCGTGCTGAACATCAGTTTCGAGGCGACGAGCCAGCTTCAGATGGGCAACGAATGGATCGAATTCAGCGCGCGTTTCTCGGGTAAGTCGCACAAGATCGAAGTGCAGGTTACGAACGTGCTGGCCATCTATGCACGAGAGAACGGGCAGGGAATGGCGTTCCCCGTCGAGCCTTCATCGCAAACGGCTATCGACGCGTCGGGCGCGAGCACCGCGCCGCATTCGGTCGAGCGAGACGAAAGTATCGTGGAAGACGCGGTAGAGGAACTGTCCGACGCCGACGGGACTTCGTCGAGCGACGACGTTTCGGCAAGCTCGGATGACGATGCTTCAAAATCATCTGGGCGATCGCACCTCAAAGTCGTCAAATGAAGTAGAATTCCGTCCTTCGCCGGCTTAGCTCATCTGGTAGAGCAGTTGATTTGTAATCATCAGGTGGCGGGTTCGAGTCCTGCAGCCGGCACCAAGACTAACGTCGACGGGTCGTGCGATGTCCGCACGACCCGTTTGGTTTGAGCGGGTTGTATGTTCCGCAGTGGTCTGAAGAAGCTGAAAGGCAAGTCAATAAGAAAAGCTTCAAATTCTTGTTGACAGTAACTGAAACGACGTACATAATCTCGTTTCTCTGCTGCGGATGCAGCGACGCA